>JAKAZC010000237.1 GCA_021826655.1 Actinomycetes bacterium
AGGTGCTCGGCAAGCAGTGTGTCCCCGCCGCGTGATCAAGCCGAGGAACGCGCAGAGCATATCGCCTGTTGGAGCCCTGGGGTCCAGTCGTCAACCGGGCGGGGGCTCACGGCCTCGACGCTCGCGCTACCGCCGGCCCGGCGGCTCGAGGCGCAGGTCGTCGGCCCAACCCAGGTCCTCCAAGATGCGCCTGAGCTGGTCCTCGCCGGCGCGCCGGATGGCCTGGTGCCCGCCGTGGCGTTGACCCGGGCGCGGCCCGGCTAGCGGCGACCGACCTGCTCGATGCGCTCCCCTACGGCCTTGTGCCGGACGGGGCGCCGCAGAACCTCGCTCCGGTGAGCCACCCGGGACCCGATGGCCTCGATGCGCGCCGAGGCGCTCGCCAAGCTTGCGCGGCGCAGCCTCTTCGTCGTGCGCTCGGTCAGGAGCCGCTCGGCAGCGTCCGTCGCTCCCACCCTTCCGGTGGTCGCCGGCCCTGTGCTCGTTGGGTCCTCCTCGAGTCATCTCGCGCTGGCGTGCCAGCGGGCTCGCCCACCGTCCCTTCCGACAGGTGGCCCACGGGCACGCGGCGAGCCTGGCCCCAGCGGGGCGCGAGGCCACGCCCACGTCCTGGCGACGATCACCTGCCGTCAACGGTGCCTCCCCCGACGTCCAGCCCAGCTACGACGGGCGCCGGGGGCGATCACGGCACCCGCCGCCGTCGAGCGGTGGCTGACGGTTCGGGTCGACCGGACCCTGGCGCCGTCGGGAAGGGTAGAGACCGATGTGGTCGTAGGCGAGCAGCGACCGAACAGGGTGGCTTCCGGTCCGCTCGTTGTGCCAGATCGCCGCGGTGAGGGCGAGGAGGCGCTGGAGCACGCGGGTGACGACGCCGACAACGGTGCGCCCGCCGTGGCGCTCCAGATCGAGCTGGCCCTTCAAGGTGTCGCTCACGGACTCGATGATCTGGCGCAGGGGCTTGAGGAACCGGCGGCCTGGCCGCGGCGCCTCACCGGCCATGGCCGGTCGGATGAGCGTGGAAGGGCGCATCTTCAGCTCGTCGTCGATCTTGACGTACAGCGCGGTCGCGAGGGCGTCCGAGTCGGTGTCTACGAGGCCTCCATGGTCGATCGTTGGGTTGGCAACGCCGATCATGGGCGCCCTTCGCGCGCAAGCGGTGGATCTCGGCTCAGCCCTGATCCCTTGGAATCACTCGCCTCGTGGAGCACCAGTCGATGGCGAGGCGGCCCACGAGCATCGACACCTCTGGTGGTGACCGAGCGCCTACGCCCGCCCCGGTCAGGCGGGCACGTTGACCGGCGGTGGCGCCGTCTCAGGGTCGGCGTCCGGGGACGGACCGGGGCCGGAGGACGGAGTGGGGCCGGGGGGCGGCCCGGGGTCCGACCCCTCGGCCTCGAGACGCGGAAGCACCCGGTCCAGCCACCTCGGCAGCCACCAGGCGCGGGCACCGAGCAGGTACATGACGGCGGGCACGAGGAGGAGGCGGACGATGGTGGCGTCGATGAGCACGCTGAAGGCGAGGCCGACGGCGAGCATCTTTATGACCACGAGGGTGGAGGCCACGAAGGACAGGAACACGCTGATCATGATGAGGGCGGCGCAGGTGATCACCCGACCGGTCGCCGACAGGCCGGCGGCGACCGCCCCATGCGGGTCTCCGGTGCGGTCGAACCGCTCCTTCACCCGGGAGAGCAGGAAGACCTCGTAGTCCATCGACAGGCCGAAGACGATGGCGAACATCATCATCGGCACGTACGACTCGATCGGCACGTTCTCGCTCAGCCCGAGCAGGCTCCGTCCCCAACCCCACTGGAACACCGCCACGAGGACCCCGTAGGCGGCGCTGATGCTGACGAGGTTGAGCAGCGCCGCCTTCACGGCGAGCAGGACGCTCCGGAACGTCGCCATCACGAGGAGGAGCGCCACGAGGACGACGGCGACGATGACCAGTGGAAGCCGGCTGGCGAGGATGTCGGCGAACTGCACGTTGCTGGCGACCGTCCCAGTCACGTAGCCCGTCGCCCCCGTTCCCCGGAGGGCCCCGGGCAACGTGGTGTCGACGAGGCGGTGGAACAGGCCCGTGGTGGCGGCGCTCTGGGGGGAGCTCTTCGGGATGACCGAGCCGACGAGCAGGGCCCCGTCGGGGGTCGTCGACAGCGTGCTCGCCCGGGCCACGTCCGGCGTGGCGGCGAGCGTCGCCTGGAGCTGGCTGCCGAGCGCCGAGCCCGAGCCGGCGCCGCTCGGGCTGTGCGTTGCGAGGCGGACCACCACGGTGAGGGGACCATTCGTCCCCACGCCGAAGCCCTCGGTCACGAGGTCGTAGGCGCGCTTGTCGGTGAACGAGGCGGGATCGGCCCCGCTGTCGACGTGGCCGAGGAAGATGGCGAAGAGGGGGATGGCGAGCACGCCGAGCACGACGAGGCCGGCGCAGAGGGACGAGGCGGGATGGCGCCCGATGAGGGCGGCGTAGCGGTGCCAGCCATCACCCTCATGGCCGGTCTCGGCCACCGGTGGCCGCAGGTGGTAGCGGTCGATGCGGCGCCCCAGCAGGCCGAGACCCGCTGGGACGAGCGTGACGGCGCCGGCGCCGGCCGTGACCACCGTGAACACTGCCGCGAGGCCCAGCTGACCGAGGAAGCTGACGCCCGAGACGTAGAGGCCGAGCAGGGCGACCGACACCGTCGAGGCGGCCACGAGGACGGCATGGCCCGAGGTGGCCACGGTCGACCCGGCGGCCCGGTCGACCGGGAGGCCGTCGAGGAGGCGCTGGCGGAACCGGGTCGTCAGGAAGACCGCATAGTCGATGCCCACGCCGAGGCCCACCATGAGGGCCAGGGTGGGCGACGCCGTGCCGAAGGTGAGGACGGCGGCGACGAGGCCGAGGATGCTCGTGCCGACGACGACGCTCACGAGCGCCGTGAACAGCGGCAGCGCGGCGCCGAGCAGGCTGCCGAAGCCGACGACCAGCACGACGAGGGCGACGCCGAACCCGATCAGCTCCGAACGGCCGTCCACCGCCTTCGGTCGGGTGAGCTGGTCGAAGGTTCCCCCGTACTCCACCTCGAGGCCGGCGTGGCGAAGTGGCGCCGTGGCGGCCTCCACGCGGGCCAGGTAGGCGCTGCCGAGGGTCTTCGGCAGGACGTCGAGGTGGACCTCGATCATGGCGATCAGCCCGTTCGGCGACACGGCCGGGCTCGAGGGCGAGAGCGGGTTGGCGACCGACAGGACGTGCGGGAGCGCCGACAGGTCGGCCACGGCGCCGTCCACCGGACCGGCCTCGGCGGACAGCGGGGTTGACCTCGAGCGCACGACCACGAGGGCGGAGAACCCCGAGGCGGCCGGGTCGTGGCGGCGGAGCAGCTGGAGGCCCGTGCTCGCCTCGGTGCCGGGCAGGGTCACATTGTCGCTGAACACCCCGCCCCCGAGGTGCGCGCCGGCTAGCACGCCTGCGAGGACGACGAGCCAGCAGCCAAGCACGGCCAGTGGGTGCCGGGCGCAGGCAGCGCCGAGGCGTGCGAGGCCGGGCGGCTGCGATGGAGCGCCCGTGGCCATCGCCGACCCTCCTCTCGCCATGGCAAGCGATCGTGACCTTACGCGGCCTGCCGCTAGAAGGTCAAGGGATGCGCAACGATCCCGACGGCCATCGTTGCACGGCGTCGCCGGAGCCATCGAGCGCCGAGACTGGTCCGGTATCGCCAGATAGGGTAGAGCCGCGCGAGCAGCTGGCTCGTCCCCGGTCGACAAGCGGCAGATGGAGCGAGAAAGCACCGTTCGACAGCCCTCGGGACACGAGGTCATCGTCATCGGAGGAAGTTGATGTCAGAACGTCCGGATGCGCCCGCCGCAGATCTCCCGAAGGACGCCGAGCACCGGCTGGAGGAGCTCGAGCACGGCCTCTTCACCTCGGACCTCTCGGTGAACGAGTTCCTCCTGATCAAGGACGCCGGCTTCCACCCGCTCGGCTTCGTCATGGGCTCGTCCATCTACCACATCGGGTTGCAGGCACGGAACTGGAGCAAGAGCCAGGAGCTCGACAAGCTCAGCTCGGCCATGTACGCCGCACGCGAGCTCGCCATCACCCGGATGGAGGAGGAGGCGACCGAGCTCGGCGCGGACGGTGTCGTCGGCGTCCGCCTCGACGTCAACTACTACGAGTTCGGCAAGGACACCGCCGAGTTCATCGCGATGGGCACCGCCATCAAGGCCGAGGACGGCCGGTCGTACCGGAACGTCGAGGGCAAGCCCTTCACCTCGGACCTGTCCGGCCAGGCCTTCTGGACGCTGCGACGCGTCGGCCACATCCCCCTCGGGCTCGTGATGGGCACCTGCGTGTACCACATCGCCCATCGCGGCATCGGCCAGGCCGTCTCCCAGATGGGCAGCAACTCGGAGCTCCACAACTTCACCCAGGCCCTCTACGACGCCCGCGAGCTGGCCATGGAGCGGATGCAGAAAGAGGCGGAGAGCATCGGCGATGGGGTGCTCGGCATCGTCGAGGTCAAGCTCCACGAGAACAGCCACGGC
>JAKAZC010000238.1 GCA_021826655.1 Actinomycetes bacterium
CCGTCGGCGTCGCGGTCGATCGTGATCCGTCGCCGGCCACCGTTATGGGGCGCCGGTCGGCCGGTGACCGACTGGCCAGGATCCGGCACCCCCATGTGGTGCCCATCGCCGACCACGGTCGCCACCACGGACGGGGCTACGTCGTGTTCCATGCGCCGGAGCGGACCCTGTCTGCGGTACTGGCGGACGGACCGGTCGGGGCGGCGATCCTGGAGCGGGTGGCGCCGCTCCTCGCATCAGGGCTGACCGCGTTGCACCGTGCCGGCCTGCGCCTCGGCCAGATCCACCCGGGCCACGTGGCGCTCGACGACGCCGGAACGGTGCAGCTCGCACCGTGGCAGTTCGCCGGCGCTCCGCCCGGCTGGGGACGGCCCGACGACTGGGCGGCGCCCGAGGTGGTCGCCGCCCGGACGCCGACCGTCGCCGGCGACGTGTGGTCGATCGGGGCCATGCTCCTGGCGATGCTCGTCGGACCGGGCCCTGGACGCCTCCCGGCGGGCTCCGAGGCGTCGTTCATCGCCCCCGTGCAGGCCACGGTCGACCCTCGTCTCCTCGGCGTGATCACCCGGAGCATGTCGGCCGATCCCGAGCGCCGCTTCCGGTCGGCGGCACAACTGCGAGCGGCGCTCGGCACCATCTCGGGCGCACCATCGCCGGCGCCGGCAGCGTGGGCCAACGCCTGGCTGGTGTCCCCGGCAGCGCGGGCCGGCGCCTGGCTGGCGTCCTCCGCGCACCGCCTCGCCACGGTGGCACGGTCGGCCTCGGGCGGCGGCCCGTCCGCCGCCCATCGGCTCCGGATCGCCGGTGGTTGCTCGCTGGCCATCGCGATGCTGGCATCCGCAGCCCTGGCCAACCGCACGCTCGAAGGAGCGCAGATCTCCAGTTCGTTCGCACCGCCGGCGCGACACGACTGCACCCTCAGGGACACCCCCTCCGGATCCCGTGCGCCCGCCGGGTGCGGCCTCCGAGTCGCCGGAGCGGCGGGGAACACGCCGCCATCTCGCACGTCGGCGGGCACAGCGGCCGCGGCGGGTCGTGCCGGCGCAGGACAGGCGCCCCGCGCCACCCCGTCGAAGCCGCGTGGCGTGCCGGTCGTCGGGAGCCTGGTCGCCGCCACCGTGTCGACGGCACCTGCCACCCCGCCCGCCTCCCCCCCGCCGCCGGTCGGATTGGCCCCGATGGCGCGCCCGAGCACGGATGCGCGGGACGCCCCTCGGCCGCCCCGGCCACACGTTGTCTCCGGTGACGACGGCGGTTCGTCCGGGATCGGAGCCCCTCCGCCCCCACCTGCTGTGGCTCCCGACCGTTGGCCCGACGGCTCGCCACCTGCCTCGAGCGGAGGTGACGGGAACGGCGTTCCAGGCGGTACCGCCCGCACATCGACGTGGGGGACGGACCACTAGGTACGGGCAGCGCCGACCGTCCCGCCGCACAACCAGCACGTCCCGGTCTCGGGGCACACCCATCTGACCCGGCGCGCCCCGAAGCCGGCCTGGGGACCCGACGGGGCGGAGGACACAGGCGGATCGGCACGAGCGCCAGAGCACGCAAAACGGCACAGAGAACCGCGACCAGAAAGGAAGCCACCATGGCACTGGACATCGTGATCCCGGCGTTCAACGAGGAGGACCGCATCGACCGGACGCTGCGCGCCTACCGTGCCGGCGTGGCTGACCCGTCGGCCCGCTTCTTCATCGCCCTCGACTCCTGCACCGACCGGACAGCCGAGGTCGTCCAGCACCACGTCGATGTCGATCCGAGGGTCTTCGCCCTGGAGTACCCGCACCTCGGGAAGGGCGGCGTGATCATGGAGACCTTCCGGCGGACCAGCGCAGACGTGGTCGGGTTCGTGGACGCCGACTGTGCGACGCCGCCGGCCGAGTTCCTCCGTCTGGTGGGCATGACGGAATTGGCTGACGGCGCCATCGCCAGCCGGACCCATCCCGCCTCGGTACTTCCCACGCCGCGCCCCGTCCTCCGCCGGCTCACGAGCCGCGCGTTCTCGTTCCTCACCCGGGCGCTCTTCCGGCTTCCCTACCGCGACACGCAATGCGGCGCCAAAGTGGTGCGGCGCCAGGTCGCCGACCACGTCCTCCCCTTCCTGTCATCCCGGGACTTCCTCTTCGACGTCGACCTGCTCGTCACCGCACGACGGCTCGGATACCGGATCCTCGAGGTCCCCACGGTGTGGTGCGACCAGGACGGCTCCCACGTCGACGCCGTGGCGGACGCACGCCGGATGGCCCTGTCTGCGCTGCGCCTCTGGCTGCACCACCGGGTCCTCCCGGTTCCCGGCCGCCGCGTCCAGGGTGTGCCGGTTCCCGTGCCGCCACCGTGGCCCGGCGACGTCTGGCCCGGCGACGTCTGGCCCGGCGACGTCTGGCCGGGCCTCGCCACGCCAGAGGAGTACGACCGCGAGGTGGCCGCCGCGTTCGCCGGCCTCAGCGCGGGGGCCCGTCACGCATCCGAGCCCCGTTCGTCATGACGTGCGACCTCGCCATGGTGGCGCCCTATCCGGGTCGCGGCAGCGATGACGGGACCCAGAGCGGGGTGGCGGCCTATACGGAACGGCTGGCCGGCTCGCTGGCGGACCTCGGCCTCGCCGTGCGGGTACTGGCGCCTGAGATGCCCGGCGAACCGCGCACGCGGCGCGCCGGCCAGGTGATGGTGGAGCGTTGCTACCAGCGGGGAGCAGGCGCGTTGACAACGGCTGCGGCGGCGGCGGCTCGCACCAAGGCACCGGTGGCGCACCTGCAATTCGAGACGTTCCTCTACGGAGGCCCGACCTCGGTCCCGGCGATGGCTCCGGCGCTGGCCGCCCTCAGGACCCGCCGACGGGGACCGGTCGTCACCATGCACCAGGTGGTCGACCCGGTGACCGTCGACCGCGCATTCATACGCGTGCACCGGGTGCGCGTTCCGGCAGCCGCGGCCCGACTCGGACTGTCGTGCATCCAGCGCACCGTCCGCGCCCTGTCAGCCGCAACCGTGGTACACGAACCGGCGTTCGCCGAGATTCTCCGTGACGCGACCGTCGTCCCCATCGGACTCGAACGTGCCGTGGTGACAGAGGACGACCGCCGGACGGCGCGCCGGTCACTCGGACTGCCTGACGACCGTCTGGTCGTGCTGTGCTTCGGCTACCTGGCGCCCTACAAGGGTCTGGAGGCCGCCCTCGAGGCGGCGCGCCTGTGCGGTGGCGCGGTGGAGCTCGTGGTGGCCGGCGGGAGCCACCCGCGCCTCGCCGGGCGGGACGACTACGGCGAGAACCTCCGCAACCGCTACGCCCGGACAGCGCGGTTCACCGGCTACGTGTCGGACGCCGACATCGCCGCCTGGTTCCAGGCTGCCGACGTGCTCCTCCTGCCCTACCCGCGGCCGTTCGCCAGCAGCGGCCCGTTCGCCCTGGCGATGGGCTACGGCACCCCGCCCCTGTGCTCACCGGGGCTGGCACGGTGCCTGGGCGTACCTGACGAGCTGGTGGCGCCGATCGATCCGCCGGAGCTGGCCGCGCATCTCTGCCGGCTGGCCGTGGACCCGGGGCGTCTGCGCACGTTGCGCGCCGTCACCCGCGCCATGGCGGCCGGACGGTCCTGGGACCAGGTGGCCCGCCGGCACATCGCCATCTACGAGGAGGTGATCCATGCCCGTAGTCCTGCTCGCCGGAGCCTTCGAACCCGGAAGCCTCGGTGACGAAGCCGTGCTCGAGGCGTTCGTCCGGGCACTGCCCGGCTGGCGCCTGGCGGTGACGACCGTGGACCGGGCCGCCGCCGCTCGCCACGGGTGCGAGGCGGTGGACACGCACCGCACTGCCGACACGGCACGGTGGGCGGCACGCGCCGAGGCCGTGGTCGTCGGCGGGAGCTCCCCGTTCTCGATCGCGGACGGGCGCTCCGGAGTGCACGGTCGATCACCGCTGGTGTCCACAGCGGCCCTCGTCACCGCGGCATCGGTGCTCGCCCGGCCGGTGGCGATGGTCGGCGTGAGCCACTGGCGCATCCCACGGATTACGGCCTGGTCGCTGGGCCGCTCGAGCGTCCGCCACACCGACCTCCTCGTGCTCCGGGACGAGGCGTCAGTCGACTAGCTCGTGCGCGCCGGCGTGCCGCCGCCGGTCCGGGTCGGCGCCGATCCCACATGGACGCTTGTCGCCAGCTCGGAACCAGGGCGGCCAGAGGCCGCTCAGCGACCGTCGGTCATCATCGCTCCGTCACGATCGGCAGCAGGGGCCGCGGGCGTGCACGCGCTGGTCGCATCGTTGGCCGAAACGGTCAGCCGCCTGAACGCCTCCGGTGCCCACGTCCTACTGCAGCCGTGGCACGTCGCCGAACCGGCAGGTACCGGGGACGACCTGGCGGTGATCGACGCCGTCCTCAGAGCCGCCGGACGCGCCGGGTCCCGGCGCGCCGAGGTGCTCCCCACCCCGGCATCCCTACCCGACGCCGCCACGTCCATGGCCGGCGCCGGAGCGGTGGTCTCGTTCCAGTTCCACCCACTCGTCGCCGCCAGC
>JAKAZC010000239.1:0-382 GCA_021826655.1 Actinomycetes bacterium
CGCCTGAGAACCACGGTGCCGGCGCCGGTGACGGTTCAGCCGCCGGGACGGCCGCTCGACGCGATGCCCAGGTCGGCCAGCGCGGTCCGGGCGGCGCCGTGCCCGCACATCCCGTGCACGCCCCCACCTGGCGGGGTGGAGGCGGAGCAGAGGTAGACGCCCCGGATCCCGGTCCGGTAGGGGTTCCGGGCGAAGGTGGGCCGGCCGATCGTCTGGCGGAGGGTGGCCGCGCCACCGTTGACGTCCCCGCCGACCTGGTTCGGGTTGTGCCGCTCGGCCTCGTCCGCCGTGACGGTGGCCCGGGCGAGGACCAGGTCGCGGAACCCCGGAGCGAACCGCTCGATCTGGCGCTCCATCCGCTCGGTCATATCGACCGACGATC
>JAKAZC010000239.1:392-4503 GCA_021826655.1 Actinomycetes bacterium
GCCCGTGCCCGGCGGCACGTGACAGTAGGCCCAGAGCGTCTGCCGGCCCGCCGGGGCGCGCGCCGGGTCGACCACGCAGGGCTGGACCACGATGCAGAACGGGCGCTCGGGGTGCCGTCCGGCGGCGACCTCGGCTTCGCCCGCCGCAACCTCCTCCGTCGTGCCGCCCAGGTGAAGGGTCGCCGCATCGCGGCACGCCTCGGATGCCCAGGGGACCGGACCGGCGAGCGCCCAGTCGACCTTGCACACCCCCGGTCCGTAACGGAAGCGGGACAGCGCTCGGCGGTACGGGCCGGGCAGCCGGTCCCCTGCCAGCTCGACCAGCCGGTGCGTCGACACGTCGAGCAGGACCGCACGGGCGGCCGGCAGCTCGCCGAGCGATCGCACCCGGTGGCCGGTCGTCACCCGGCCGCCGAGCGACCCGAGCTCGCCCACCAGGGCGTCGACGATCCGCGCGCTGCCCCCCTCCACCACCGGCCAGCCCACGGCGTGGGCGAGGCTCGTGAGCAGCAGCCCGTACGCGCCCGAGAGCGGTGCCGTGAGGGGCAGCATCGAGTGTGCGGCGGCACCGGCCAGCAACGCCCGGGCCTCGTCGCTCCCGAAACGTCGCACCAGCCGGCTCGCCGACAGGATCCCCGAGAGGGCGAAGCGGGCCACGGCGACCGGGTTCGGGGGCGCGGCGCGCAGGGGGGCGAGGACCGCCGGAACGACGAGCCCGGCATCGCGCACGAGCGGCGCCATCAGCCGCCGGTACGCCTCGCCGTCGGCCCCGAGCCGTTCGGCCGTCTCGGCCACCGACGCCACGACCGTCGCCGCCCTCCCGCCGTCGAGCGGATGGGCGAAGGCGACGGCGGGCGACCGGAACCTGACCCCGTGCGCGGCCAGTCCCGCGTGCGCGAAGAAGGGCGAGGCGGCGGCCAGCGGATGGACGGCGGCGCACACGTCGTGCCGGAAGCCCGGCAGGGTGAGCTCCGCGGTCCGGCACCCGCCCCCCGGGGTGTCGGACGCCTCGTACACCTGAACCGACATCCCGGCCCGGGCCAGGGTCAGCGCTGCGGCCAACCCGTTGGGACCCGAACCGACGACCACGGCGTCGGGCGGGCTCATCGGCCGCTCATGTCGGTCCCTCCACCACGACCAGCGCGTCGGCCGCGCAGACCACGCCACCGGCCACCCGGACGGGGTTGACGTCGACCTCCGTGACCTCCCCGAGCTCGAGCGCCAGGTCCCCCAACCCCACCATGACGGCCCCGACGGCCCGCTGCTCCGCCTCGCTCAGGCCCCGCCCCCCCTCCACCAGTCGGCCCCCCAGCAACCCGGCGAGGGCCCGCTCGGCGGCCGCCGGGCCGAACGGCGGCCGGAGGATCGCCGTCTCGCTCAGGACCTCGACGAGGATGCCCCCGAGCCCGAGCACGACGGTCGGGCCGAAGACGGTGTCGCGGTGGACGCCGGCGGTCAGCTCCACCCGGGCCGGCACCATCTCCTGCACCAGCACCCCTTCGCGGACGGCGTCCGGAGCCGTGCGCCCGACCTCGTCGGCCATGTCCCGGTAGGCACCCCTCACCGCATCGGCACCGCGCAGGCCGAGGCGGACGGCCCCGTACTCGGTCTTGTGCGTCAGCGCGTACGACATCACCTTCAGCGCCACCGCGCCACCGATCGCCTCCGCGGCGGCGACCGCCTCGTCGACCGACTGCACCACGCGCTCGCGGGTGACCGGGATCCCGTACAGGGCGAGCAGCTCCTTGCCGGCCGGTTCCAGCAGGGTGCGGTGGCCGGCGCGACCCGCCAGGATCTCGCGGGCCCTGGCCACCCGGCCGCCGTCGGGCTTCCACGCTCCCCGGAGCGAGGCGTCCAACGAGCGCAGGGAGAGCTCCGCCACCGCCCCGAGCGCGTGCATGGCACGGTGGGGGTCCGTGTAGGTGGGGACGCCCTTCACCTGCAGGTCGTCCACCCAGCTGGTCGACGTGATGGCCACCGGCTTGTCGGTGTGCTCGTAGAACTCGATCACCGCGTCGGTCTGGGCCCCGCGGATCCCCCAGATCACCGGGGCCACCATGTCGACCACGCGCGAATCGCCCAGTGCCGTCAGCACCTTCTGGAAGCTCTCGGGCATCGCCACCACCTGGGCCGTGGTGTCCACCGGGTTCGTCAGGCTCCCGTAGAAGGGGACGGGCATCAGGGCCATCATGGCTTCCTGCTCGTCGGCGGGGATCTCGGGGACCACGAGCCCCTCCTCGGTCGCCGCGTCGGCCAGCAGGACCCCCGCGCCCCCCGACGACGTCATGATCCCCACCCGGCGCGAGGCGACCCGGCGGCCGTCCTGAAAGATGGTGCCGAGGTCGAGCATCTCCTCCATGGTGTGGACGACGAACACCCCGTACTGGCGGCAGACCGCGTCGAGCACACCCGACGATCCGACGATGGAGGCCGTGTGGCTCAGGGCCGCCCTCGCCGCCGCGTCGGAGCGGCCGGCCTTCAGCAGGACGATCGGCTTGTCGAGCTCGGCGGCGCGCACGGCCGCGTCGACGAAGACCTCGGGGTCGCGCAGGGTCTCGCTGAAGACCATCAGGACCCTGGTGTCGTCGCGCTCGACGAGATACCCGAGCACCGCGGCGATGTTGACATCGCACTCGTTGCCCGTGCTCACGAACCACCCGAGCTTCAGGCCGGCCAGCATGGCCTTGGTGGTGATGTACGAACCGAAGCCGCCGCTCTGGGAGACGAGGGCCACCGGGCCCGCCGGGGGCAGCGGCGCGGTCGGCGGCAGGGCGAAGTTGGCCATGACCCCTCCCCCGAGGTTCATGTAACCGATGCAGTTCGGCCCGATCACCCGGAGGCCCGTGCTCTCGGCCAGGGTCGTGATGCGCTGCTGCAGGGCCACCCCGTCACCACCGGACTCGGCGAACCCCGAGGTGATCACCACGGCGCCGCCGACCCCGCGCTCGGCACACTCCTGCAGCACCCCGGGCACGTGCGGAGCCGGCACGACCACCACCGCCAGGTCGGGGACCTCGGGAACAGCCAGGACCGACGGATAGGCGCTCACCCCCTGCACCGTCTCGTCCCGCGCGTTGACCGGCGTCACCGGCCCGTCGAACGCGCGGACCAGGTTGGCGAACACCTGCCCGTTTATCCCGGCGACCTTGTTGGACGCGCCGACCATGACGATCGAACGCGGCGACAGGAGCCGTTCCATGGCCGGGGGGCCGGTCCCGTCCCCCACCGTCGAGCCCGTCGCCGTGCCGGTCATCGTGCCTCCCCCGATCCCGCGCCGTCACCGGCGCCCACCCCGTCACCCGCCCCGTCACCCGCCCCGTCACCCGCGTCGATCGCGGCGATCCGGGGGACGAGTGTCTCGCCCATGCGTACCACCTCGGCGACGAACTCGGCACGGGAGTCGACCGGTCGCAGGACCCCGCCGTACAGGTACGTGACCCCCGCGCCGGCCAGTTGCCGGGCGACGTCGACGAGCACGTCCTCGGCCCCCGCCCCCGACGTCTCCATCTGCAGGCCCCCGAGCGAGCAGGCGACGGTGAGCGGGGTGCGGCGCCCGACGGACGCCGCGTGGTCGCGCGCGTAGGAGATGCGGCGCTCGAGGTCCCGGAGCGACTCGAGCGCCGGCGAACGGCGCCGGGCCGCGGTCGCCGCCGAATTGGGCATGGGCGCCCACCCGTCGGCCAGCTCGACGGCCCGGCGGATCGCCCGGGTGGAGTTCCCGCCGATCCAGATCGGAGGGCCCGGGCGCTGCACGGGCCTCGGCAGCGCCACGTTGCCCGACGCCCGGAAATGGCGACCGGCGAGGTCGACCGGCTCGCCTGACCACGCCGCCTTCATGGCGAAGATCGCCTCGTCGGTCAGCTCGTTGCGCTCGGCGAAGTCCACGCCGAGGGCGGCGAACTCGGCGTGGAGGTAGCCCGTGCCCACGCCGAAGACCAGCCGACCGCCCGACAGCACGTCGAGCGAGGCCACCGACTTCGCCGTGAGGAAGGGGTTCCGATAGGGCAGGACGCACAGGTGGGTCTGCAGCCGGAGCGTCGTGGTCGCCGCAGCGGCGAAGGAGAGGGCCACGAACGGGTCGAGGGCGTGGTGGCCCCCGGTCTCCATCCAC
>JAKAZC010000240.1 GCA_021826655.1 Actinomycetes bacterium
GGCGGCCGACGAGGACTCGGCCACAGGTGGCCCCGACCTCATCCGGGGGATCTATCCGCTGGTCGCCACCGTGACAGCCGACGGCTTCACCGCGGTTCCCGAGGACGAGGTGGCCGACCGGTTCGCTGCCCTCATCGAGCGTCGCCGGACGGAGGGCCGCCAGCCATGACCATGCCGTACTACGTGGCACCCGAGCAGGTGATGAAGGACCGGGCCGAGTACGCCCAGAAGGGCATCGCACGGGGCCGCTCGCTGGTGGCCTCCACCTACGACCTGGGGATCGTGATCGTCGCCGACAACCCGTCCCGGTCGCTGCACAAGATCAGTGAGATCTACGACCGGATCGCGTTCGCCGGTGTCGGTAAGTACAACGAGTTCGACCAGCTGCGCGTCTCGGGGATCCGTCACGCCGACACCAAGGGCTACGCGTACAGCCGTGAGGACGTGGAGGCGCGGTCACTGGCCAACCTCTACGCCCAGTACCTCGGGCAGGTCTTCACCCACGAGATGAAACCGCTCGAGGTCGAGATCCTGGTGGCCGAGCTCGGCAACGGGCTGCGGCAGCCGCAGCTCTACCACATCGCCTACGAAGGGACCATCACCGACGAGGACCGGTACGCGGTCCTCGGTGGCGAGACCGAGGCGGTCGTGGCGGCGCTGGACGAGGCCTGGTCGGCCACGTGGTCGCTGCCCGAGGCGCTGCGTGCCGCGGTGCACGCACTCGCCGGTCCCGACCGGTCGCTGGGCGCGGACGATCTCGAGGTGGCGGTGCTGGCCGAGGGCAACGGACGGCGGGCGTTCAGCCGGCTGGTCGCGGACGAGCTCGTCGCCCTGCTCGACTGAAGCTGCCGGTGCGCCGGAGGGAGGAACGGGGCCGGCCCGGTTCGTGACGGATCGGAGGGGCGTCGCGGCGGTGGCGCCGGGCCGCGGCGCGGTCACGGTACCGTGCAGGTGATGGACAAGCGCATCTACGGCTTGGAGAACGAGTACGGCGTCACCTGTACCCTGCGCGGCCAGCGCCGGCTGAGCCCCGACGAGGTCGCCCGGTACCTGTTCCGGCGGGTCGTCAGCTGGGGCCGCTCCTCCAACGTCTTCCTCGAGAACGGCGCCCGGCTTTACCTGGACGTGGGCAGCCATCCCGAGTACGCCACGCCGGAGTGCGATGACATCGCCGAACTGGTCGCCCACGACAAGGCAGGAGAGTGGATCCTGTCGTCGCTGGTCGAGGGGGCCGAGGCCCGCATGCGCGAAGAGGGCATCCGCGGCGACATCTACCTGTTCAAGAACAACACCGACTCGGCCGGCAACTCCTACGGCTGCCACGAGAACTACCTGACCAGCCGCAGGGACGACTTCACCCACTACACCGAGGTCCTCATCCCGTTCCTGGTGAGTCGCCAGG
This sequence comes from Actinomycetes bacterium, assembly GCA_021826655.1. Next base: position 1,403 of record JAKAZC010000240.1, read on the forward strand.
CCTACGCCGGGGCCGGCAAGGTCCTCCAGACGGCGCGTGGCGCCGTCTTCTGCCTCAGCCAGCGGGCCGAGCACATCTGGGAGGGCGTCTCGTCGGCCACGACACGGAGCCGTCCGATCATCAACACCCGCGACGAGCCGCACGCCGATGCAGAGAAGTACCGCCGGCTCCACGTCATCGTGGGCGACTCCAACATGAGCGAGTACGCCACGTTCCTCAAGATCGGTGCCACCAGCATCGTGCTGCGGATGCTCGAGGACCCGTCGACCGTGATGCGGGACCTGACCCTCGAGAACCCGATCCGGGCCATCCGCGAGATCAGCCACGACATCACCTGCCGCAAACCCGTGCGCCTGGCCAACGGCCGCGAAATGAGCGCCCTCGACCTCCAGGGCGAGTACCTGCAGCGGGCGTTGCGGTTCCGGGACCGCCACGGGCTCTCGGTGCAGGAGGACCGGGCGCTCGACATGTGGGAGCACTGCCTCAAGGGTCTGGAGGCCGACCCGCTGTCGCTCCACCGGGAGTGCGACTGGGTGGCCAAGTACCGTCTGATCGAGGGGTACCGCGACCGCCACTCGCTGCCCCTGCACAGTCCCACCGTGTCGCTGCTCGACCTGCAGTACCACGACGTCGACCGCAACCGAGGCCTGTACTACCGCCTGCAGCGTCACGACCAGGTGGACCGGGTGTGCCGGGACGAGGACATCGCCGAGGCCATGACGACCCCGCCCCAGACCACCAGGGCCCGCCTCCGGGGCGAGTTCGTCAAACGGGCCAAGGAGAAGCGACGGGACTTCACGGTGGACTGGGTCCACCTGAAGCTGAACGACCAGGCCCAGCGCACCGTGCTGCTGAAGGACCCGTTCAAGTCGAAGGACGAGCGCGTCGAGAAGCTGATCGCCGGGTTGTGAGCCGGTCGGCGCGCCCCGGGGCCGGCCCCGCCGTAGGCTAGCGTCGTCCCACTGTGTCCACCGATCTTCCTGCCGACCCGCCGACCGGTCCGTCCGTCGGCCCGGCGCCCGTCGGCCCGGCGCCCGTCTCCGGGGACGGTGCAGGTGCCGTCACCGGAGACGCCGGTCCGGGCGGCCTGACCGACGAGCGCGGCAGGGGTGGCGGCTACCGCTGGGTCATCGAGTGGGCGGTCATCCTCATGGCCGTACTGCTGTGCACCGTGCTGCTGCGCACGTACGTCATCCAGTCGTTCTACATCCCGTCGCCGTCCATGGTGCCGACCCTGCAGGTGGGGGACCGGATCATGGTCAACAAGCTGAGCTACGACTTCCACGGCGTCCACCGCGGCGACATCGTGGTGTTCAGGCGGCCCCCGCTCGAGCTGCAGAACTTCCCCGATCTGGTCAAGCGGGTCGTGGGACTCCCGGGCGAGACGATCTCGACCAAGAACGGCCATGTCTACATCGACGGGAAGCTGTTGAACGAACCGTGGCTGCCGCCGGGGCCGTCGAGCTACACCGGAGCGCTTCCCGATGACCAGCACCCACAATTCAACATGCCGGGCCCGGTGACCATCCCCGCCGGCGAGTACTTCGTGATGGGGGACAACCGCACCGACTCGGAGGACAGCCGCTACTTCGGGCCCATTCCGAAATCCCTGATCGTGGGGAGGGCCATGGCCGTCGTCTGGCCCCTCGGCCACGTCAAGGGCGTCTGACCGTCCGCCGGACCGAACCACCCGCGTGCCGTCGCCGGCCCGCGGCACGCCCGTCGGACCGGCCCGCCGGTACAGTGGACAGGTGACGATTCTCAGCCCGGCCAAGATCCTGGTCGTCCTGGTGGTGGCCGTCATCGTCCTCGGCCCCGACAAGCTCCCCAAGGTGGCGCGTCAGGTGGGTTCCCTGTGGGGCGACTTCCGACGGATGCGCCAGCGACTCGAGGCCGACGTCCGCGGGAACTTCCCCGATCTCCCCTCCACGGAGCGCATCTCGCAGGCCGTGCGGTCACCGATCACCTTCCTGGACTCGCTGGCCGACTCCCACGCCGCCGACAACGAGGCGAACCCACCGGGCGGGACCGGCCCACCGTACGGCGAGGCGACCGCCGCCGGGCCCACGCCGGCCTGGTCGGGCGAGGGCCTCTCGGCTGCACCGTCGGCGAACCGGGAACTCGGGGCGGTGCACGCCGATGAGGAGGCGTCCTTCCCCGGCGCCTCGATCAGTGACCCCGAGGGCACCGTCCACCGGGTGCGGGCGAACGGGCGCGCCGTGCCCGACGACCCGTCGCTGAATTGAGCACCGAGCCGGTGCGCGTCCGAGCCGAAGGCGAGTCGTGGCGCTCTCGCTGAAGCGCAGGGCCGACCGGCCGGCGCCCGATGCCATGACCCTCACGGAGCACCTCACCGAGCTCCGCCGCAGGGTCCTGATCTCGGTGGCCGCGTTCGTCGTCGGTGCGACCATCGCGTTCCTCGGGTACAACTGGATCCTCGCCGGCCTGAAGCACCCCTACTGCCAGGTCGCTCCGACCCACTGCGGGTTCTACGTGACCGGGCCGCTCGACGGGCTCGCCCTGCGCATCAAGATCGCCGCCTACGGGGGCATCTTCCTCGCGTCGCCCGTCTGGCTGTGGGAGCTCTGGCGATTCATCACCCCGGGACTCCACCCGAGGGAGAAGAAGTACGCCGTCCCGTTCATCGTGGCCACGATCGGGCTGTTCACCCTGGGCGCGACGGTCGCCTTCCTGATCTTCCCGCACGCCCTCGCGTGGCTGGACTCCATCGGCGGACCGTCACTGAACCAGATCCTCGATCCGAACAAGTACCTCGGCCTCATCATCCTCCTGATGGTGGCCTTCGGGGTGACCTTCGAGTTCCCGGTCCTGCTGGTCTCGCTCGAGTTGGCCGGGGTGATCACACCGCAGCAGCTGTCGTCGTGGCGCCGTTGGGCGATCATCGGCATCGTGGTACTGGCCGGGGTCATCACGCCGAGTTCGGACCCCTTCTCGATGCTCGCCATGGCCGTGCCGTTGTACGTGTTCTACGAGATCTCGATCGTCATCGGCAAGATCGTCCGTCGATGAGCCACCGGGCGCCCGCCCCGGCC
>JAKAZC010000008.1 GCA_021826655.1 Actinomycetes bacterium
TCGCCAATCGGGAGATGGACTACCAGGTCAGGAGGTCAACCTCCGGACTTTGACGTGGCCCTGGGCCCACCCCACGCCGACGGCCACACCTGCCCCGACGCCCGGGGCGGTGTCCACCGGGCCAGCCGTCCGGGGCGTGCCGACAGGCGCGGTCCCGGTCGGTACGCTGGTGGGGTGCGACGACGGATGCTCAAGTCAAAGATCCACCGCGCCACGGTGACGGCGGCCGACCTCAATTACATCGGATCGATCAGCATCGACCCGGTACTGCTGGAGGCCGCCGACATCCTGGAGCACGAGCAGGTGACCGTGCTCGACGTCGACAACGGTGCCCGCTTCGAAACGTACGCCATCGTCGGCGATCCGGGCGAGATCTGCCTGAACGGGGCCGCGGCCCGCCTGGTCCACGTGGGCGACACGGTGATCCTGCTCACCTACGGCGACTACGAGGACCACGAGTTGGCCGGGCACCGGCCACGGGTCGTCCATGTCGACCAGAAGAACGCCGCGCTCGACGTCGTCGCCTGACCCACGGTCTCCCCGGTCCCGCACCGGGTCACGCCCCGGGGCGCCGGGAGCGCACCGTCCTGTCGCCGACCCATGAGGGGACCGTCCCGTAGCCGACGGCACCGGACGGGCGTCGTCGTCCTGGCCCTCGCCGTCGTCGTCGGCGGGACGACCCTCGCCGTGGTCGCCCGCGGCGATCCCGCACGCACCCCGACGGGCGCCCCCGCCACGACGCCCCCGACCACCGCCACACGGCCGGCCCCCACCGACCCTCCGCTGCGGGGGTTGGCCGTCACCCAGAGCGAGGTGGACCTGGTCGACACGACTCGGCCGGTGGTGAGCGGCGGGGAGACACTGGCCGACCAACGGGCACTGCCCACCCAGGTCTGGTCGCCGGGCGGGCCGGGTCCATTCCCCCTGGTCGTGTTCGTCCACGGCTACGACACCGGCCCCCTCGAGTACGCCCGGTTCTGCTCGACCCTGGCGTCGTCGGGTTACGTGGTGGCCGCGCCGTCGTTCCCCCTGGAGGACCCGGCCCGCGGGTTCCCGCTCGACCGCACCCACCTGGCCGACGAGGCCGGCGACGTCTCGTTCGTGATCACCTCGCTCGAGCAGCGGGCAGGGGCACTCGCCCTCGCCCCCGGAGCCGTGGCGGTCGTCGGCCACTCGGACGGTGCCGACGTCGCCCTGCTCGTCGGCTACGGGCCGGGCACGGTCGACGGACGGGTCCGTGCCGTGGTGGCCGCCGCGCCCGACCCGCTCCCGTCGGGCGCGGCGACGTCGACCGTCCCGCTGCTGCTGGTCCAGGGGACGGACGACTCCGTCGTCCCGTACACCTCGAGCCAGACGGTGTTCGCGCAGGTCGACGCCCCGGTCGTCTACCTGACCCTGATCGGGGCCGATCACCTGCCCCCGATCGCCGGCGGCACGCCGTGGACCCCGGTGCTCGACACCGCCGTGGCCCGCTTCCTCGATGCCACCGTCGCCCATCGGGGGTCAGCGACCGGTGCACTCGCCGCCCAGGTGGCCGATCCCCCCCTGGCCACCGTCCAGTCCAGGCCCTGACCGCCACCGGGCGCGAGGGCGACCCGGTCAGAACCCGGACGGCTCCGTCTCGAGCTCCGGCTCGGTGGGGCGGCCCTCGTGGTGGAGCGGGCGCAGTGCCCGGGTCTCCTCGAACCACAGCAGCGCGTCGTAACGGTCACCCATCCGGGTGGGGACGTAGTTCCCGGCCTCGTGGCGGGACTGGTAGACCACCCCGATCGCCCGGTGGCCGAGCCGGGCCCCGAGCCACGTGCAGCCACGGTCGGCGGCGACGTCGAGCACGGCCCGCTCACCGAGGGCCCGGTGGAGCAGGTCCTCGTGGCTCCCGGGCCGGGCCTGCGGGACGGGGAGCACCGCCTCGGTCGCACCCCAGGTGGCGGCCGCCACCACCGTGCCCCGGTGCCCGGCGCACCCGATCAGCGCCACGTCGCCGGCGCCGTGGCGCTCCCGGAGGAGCTGGCCCACGTTGACCATGCCCGCCCGGGCCATGTCGGTGGCCCGGGCGTCACCGACATGGGTGTTGTGGGCCCACACCAGACCCTTCGCCGACGGCCCGAGGTGCCGGGCCACCCGATCGGCGGTGTCGACCATGTGGTGGTCCCGGATGTTCCACGACTCCCGGTCGCCACGGACCATGATCCGGTAGTAGCGCTCGGCGTCCGCGGCGATCTCGGCGTTCTGCCAGGCGTCGAACGCGGCGTCGTCGTCATCGGACGAGGCACGGGCCCGCCGCCGGACCTCGGACAGGAGGGCCACCACGTCGGCCTCGCAGCTCTCGGGCACCAGCCGGGTGCTCCATGCGTACCCGTGGGGGTCCTCGCGGTAGGGGACGAAGCACTGCCAGGCCTCCATCGCCGCCGGCACCGCGTCGGGGGCGTTGGCCGCGAGCCACCCGATGATCCGGCGCAGCGAATCCCACAGCGAGTAGACGTCGAGCCCGTAGAAGCCCACCCCGGCCGAGTCGGGTCGACCTGCGTTCCACTCCCGAAGCCAGTCCAGGAACGCAGCGACCTCCTCGTTGGCCCACATCCAGGTCGGCCACCGATCGAACCCGGCCAGCAGGCCGCGGGCGTCGAGGTCCTGGTCGTCCGCACCCCGGACCCACCGGTTGATGCGCCAGCAGTCCGGCCAGTCGCCCTCCACCCCGATCCAGGTGAACCCACGTTCCTCGATCAGACGCCGACTGAGCCGCCCCCTCCAGGCGTGGTACTCGTGGGTCCCGTGCGAGGCCTCGCCGACACACACGGTCCGTCGTCCGCCCAGCCGGTCCACCAGACCGTCCAGGTCGGCGGCGGTGCTCAGCGGCCGTGCCAGCGACCGGATCTCGGCGGCCGTGCCCGCACCGGAGGAGCCGACCGTGGTCACCGGACCGTGCCCGTCGCCCGCGACGGGTCGCCCGCCCGGGACGGTCCGTCGTCCAGCAGGAACCGCGTGAACCAGTCGCGGGCGGCGATCGCCGCCTCGGCCAGGGTCCCCGGCTCCTCGAAGAGGTGCCCGGCACCCTCGACGACGGTCAGACGGCTCGGTGGGGCCAGCTCGGCCAGGGCGCGTCGGTTGGCCTCCAGGACAGCCGCGTCGTCGCCTCCCACGATGAGCAGCGTCGGGATCGTCACCTCGCCGAGCCGCTCGGACGCCAGGTCGGGCCGACCGCCCCGCGACACCACCGCGGCGACCGCTCCCGGGTCGTCGGCCGCCGCCCACAGGGCCGCCCCTGCCCCGGTGCTGGCCCCGAAGTAACCGATCCGGCACCCGGCGGTGTCCGGGCGCGCCCGCACCCACGACGTCGCCCCCGTCAGCCGTGCGGCCAGGAGGCCGATGTCGAACACGTTGGCCCGGAGGCGTTCCTCACCGGGCGACAGCAGGTCGAGGAGGAGTGTGCCGAGGCCGGCGGCAACGAGCACGTCGGCCACGAACCGGTTGCGCGGGCTGTGGCGGCCGCTGCCGCTGCCGTGGGCGAAGACGACAACGGCCCGCGCCGGTTCGGGAAGGTGGAGGTGACCGTCGAGCACGACACCTCCGACGGGGATCTCGACGTCGACGTCGCAGTCGGGTGTCCCGTCCGGCGGGTGGTCACCCAGCCGTCGGTGGGCGGCCCGGTCGAGTAGGGCGATCACCTCGTCGTCGCTCGTGGGGGTGAAGTCCACGTAGTGACGGCCGACAGCCACGAACCCGTCGGGCTGGGTCACGGCGACGACCTCGTCCGCGTCCGCGATATCCCGCAACGTCACCGACGGCCCGACAGGGACGGCCAGCACCACCGAGGTGGCCCCCAGCTGCCGGGCGATCCGGCACGCCACCCGCGCCGTCGAGCCCGTCGCCACCCCGTCGTCGACCACGATGGCGGTCCGCCCGGTCAGGTCGACGCGCTCGCGTCCCCGGCGGTACCGGCGGAGGCGCGCACCCAGCTCCTGGCGCTCCCGCCGCTCGACCTCGACGAACTCGTCCCCGCTCACCCCCGCCTGGTCGAGGACGCGCCGGTCGAGCACACGCGTCCCGTCCTCGCCGATGGCACCCATGGCCACCTCGGGCTGGTAGGGAACCCCGAGCTTGCGCACGACGATGACCTCGAGCGGCGCGTCGAGCGCGGTGGCCACCTGATACGCGACCGGGACCCCACCGCGGGGAAGTCCGAGCACCACCGGGTCGGCGTCCCGGAACCGCTCCAGGCGCTCGGCGAGGCGCCACCCGGCGTCGGCGCGGTCGGCGAAGCGTCCGGTCCTCGCACCCGGCTCACCACCGCGCACGGCGTCCGGAGCCGACGGGCCGCCGCGGGGCCGTTGACCACCGGCCACCGGCCGCAGCACGGGCGTCCGTCGGATCGGCGGGGTCATCCCGCGCACCGGCGGTTTGCCACGTCCAGGCGTCGGGCCACCTCGGCGTCCGCCTCCTCGAGCTCGCCCGACGGAACGAACCATCGGACGACATCGTGGATGACGTCGGGCCCGCCACCCGCACGCCAGTCCACCGGTCCGTCCCGCCCGCCCACCTCGGCGAACTGGAACACCTCGATCCACTCGAGTCCCGGCGCCGCGCTCAGCGTCCACCCGACCTCCACGCGGTCACCGACCTCGCCGGCGGCCGTGCGCGCAGTCACGGTGATCGCACCGGCGTCAGATCCGTCGGCATCGGTCATGCCTTCTCCTCGCCTCGGCGATCGAACCCGGGCCGGCTCACCCGGCGTGCCGTCGACCCCGTCCGGGCGTCCGCCGAGCCGGGAGTTCTCCGTTGTCCTGCCGACCTACTCCCCCATGGTCCGCCTCGGGAGTCCCCTCTCTCTAGGGCCGAACGACCCAAGCCGAGCGTCCGCAACCGCCCGGATCGGGGGGGCGGACCGCCAGGCGGCGTCGCGAAGGGGCGTTCGGCCCTGCCGTCCCGCACCGGGGCGGTCGTAGCATCGGTCCGGAGCGACGAGGAGGACGGCATGCGTGCGCTGCGACTCATGGAGTGGAAGTCCGACCCGGTACTGGTGGAGGTGGACGACCCGGTGCCCGGACCCGGCCAGGTGGTCGTGCGGATCGGCGGCGCCGGCGCGTGCCATTCCGACCTCCACCTCATGCGCGAGTTCGAACCCGGGCTCCTCCCCTGGAACCCACCGTTCACCCTGGGCCACGAGAACGCCGGCTGGGTCCACTCCCTCGGCGCGGGTGTCCGCGGGGTCGAGGTCGGTCGACCCGTCGCCGTCTACGGGCCGTGGGGGTGCGGGAGGTGCCCCCACTGCCTGCTCGGGATGGAGAACTACTGCGAGGACCCGGCGGCGGCACCCGTGGCCGGGGGCGGAGGTGGACTCGGCATGGACGGCGGCATGGCCGACCTCATGCTGGTGCCGTCCGCCCGTCTGCTGGTCCCGCTGCCCGACGGGCTGGACCCGGTCCACGCCGCGCCCCTGACCGACGCCGGCCTCACCCCGTACCACGCGGTGCGACGCTCCTGGCCGAAGCTGGTGCCCGGGTCGACGGCCGTGGTCATCGGCGTCGGCGGGCTCGGCCACCTGGCCGTCCAGATCCTGAAGGCCACGACGGCCGCACGGGTGGTGGCCGTCGACACCCGGGCCGAGGCACTGGCCCTGGCCGCCAACGAGGGTGCCGACCTCACCGTCGAGCCTGACGGGTCGGCCGTGCCGGTCATCCGCGAGACGACCGGGGGGCGGGGGGTGGACGTCGTCCTCGACTTCGTCGGGTCGGAGTCGACCATCGCACTCGGGGCCGCGGTCAGCCGGTTCCTCGGCGACGTCACGGTCGTCGGGATCGCCGGGGGGACGTTCCCCTTCAACTTCTTCGCCCTGCCCTACGAGGTCTCGCTCCAGACCACCTACTGGGGCAGCCGGCCCGAGCTGGTCGAGGTGCTGGACCTCGCCGCCCGCGGCCTGCTGCGACCGACCATCACCACGCTGCCCCTCGAGGAGGCGGGCGGCGCCTACCACCTGCTGGAGACCGGCTCGGCTCTCGGCCGTCAGGTGATCGTGCCCTCGGTCCCCGGGTGACACGGCGGCCGCGCCCGACCAGACGGCTCCGGCGATGACGGCGGCCATGCCGGCCTGGGCGGTGGGTACGCCCGGACCGATCGACGGAGGGCCACTCGTGGCCGTCGAGCGCCCGGTGCCCGACCCCGGCCCGGGCGAGGTGCGGGTGCGGGCGCGGACCTGCGGGGTGTGCCGGACCGACCTGCACCTGGCCGAGGGCGACCTGACGCCCCGGCGGCCCGGGGTGGTGCCCGGGCACGAGGTCGTCGGGACCGTGGACCGCGCGGGACCGGGATGCGTACTGCTCGGGGAAGGTGACCGGGTGGGGATCCCGTGGCTGGCCCGGACGTGCGGCACGTGCCGCTTCTGCCGGGCCGGCGCGGAGAACCTGTGCACGGACCCGAGATTCACCGGATGGGACGTCGACGGCGGGTACGCCGAGTTCGCCGTCGTGGACGAGGCCTTCGCCTACCGGCTCCCGGACGTACTGGACGACCTCGACGCGGCCCCGCTCCTGTGCGCCGGGATCATCGGGTTCCGGGCGCTCCGTCGGACCGAGCTGCCGCCGGGGGGGCGGCTCGGGATCTACGGCTTCGGGGGCTCGGCCCACCTGACCGCCCAGGTGGCACTGGCCGAGGGGGCGACGGTGCACGTCATGACCCGATCGGCCGAGGCCCGGGACCTCGCCCGCGGGCTGGGCGCGGCCAGCGTCCAGGGTGCCGCCGACCGGCCACCAGAACCGCTGGACGCCGCCATCCTGTTCGCGCCAGTCGGCACGCTGGTCCCACCCGCCCTCGAGGCCCTCGACCGGGGCGGCACCCTGGCCGTAGCCGGCATCCACCTGTCCGACATCCCCGTCCTCGACTACCGGCGCCACCTCTTCGAGGAGCGCACCCTGCGCAGTGTCACCGCCAACACGCGGGCTGACGGGGTCGAGTTCCTGGAGTTGGCGGCCCGCATCGGCATCCGGGTGTCGGCGGTCCCGTACCCGTTCGACCGGGCCGACCGGGCCCTGGCCGACCTGGCCCACGACGACGTGACCGGTGCGGCAGTGCTCGTACTCGACGATCCCCGCTGACCGGGTCCCGGTGGCCCAGGGGCCCACGTCGGGGACGCTGGCGGTCCTCCCACGATCCGGACGCGCCGTCGCTCCGAATACCAGACACCGGTGCGGGGAGCGCAGACCGTTCCAAACGCCGCCGCCGTCGAGCCAAAGGACGAACCACCATGCACCTCACACCGCCCGCGGAGATCTTCGGCGTCGACGGGGTCGTCGTCCTCGTCGTCGTCGCTCTGGTGCTCTTCGGGTCCACGAGGATCCCGAAGCTGGCCCGTTCGCTGGGATCGGCGCAGCGGGAGTTCAAGAAGGGCGTCGACGAGGGCGCGACGGAGTCGGGGGACCGGGATACCGCCACCGCACCCGCGGCACCGACGGTCCCTGTTGCCGTCGCCGTCCCCACCGATCCGGCGAACGTCGGCCGATAGATGCCCCCGACACCCGGTGCCAGGGTGGGCGCCCGGGCACCGGCGGGGAGGTAGGCCGGTGCCGTTCCTCAGCCCGGCCAAGCTGCTGGTCGTCCTCGTGGTGGCCCTGGTGGTCCTCGGACCGGACCGGCTACCCACGCTGGCGCGCCGTGTCGGCACCCTCTGGGGCGACCTCCACCGACTGCGCCAACGCCTCGAGGCCGACGCTCGAGCGAGCTTCCCCGACCTGCCGTCGACAGAGCGGATCCACCAGGCGGTGCGCTCCCCCTTGACGTTCCTCGACGACCTGGCCGACCCCCACGCCGGGGTGCCGGAAGCGGACGTCCGGAGAGGCTCCGGCGTCACCCCGGCGCAGGAGCCTCCGTCGACCAGGCCTCATCCCCCGGGTCCGGCCGACGTCCTGACCATCGTCGATCCCGGTGGCGCCGTGCACCGGGTGCGTACCGGCGGCAGCGGTGGGCCCGATGGGCCGGGCCTCAATTGAGCGAGGTCCGACCGACCCCGACGTCCCCTGCCGCGTCGGCCCGGGGTGAACGATGACCGTCGCCCTCGGAAGGCGCGCCGAGGCGCCGGAGTCCCTGACACTGGTCGAGCACCTGGGCGAGCTCCGGCGGCGGGTCATGATCTGCGCCGGCGCCGTCGTGGCGGCCGGTGTGGTCGCCTTCCTCGGCTACGGGCCGATCCTGTCCGCCCTGCGTTCACCGTACTGCCGGGTCGCCCCCCGGCACTGCGGCTTCTACGTGACCGGGCCGCTCGACGGACTGTCGTTGCGGGTCACGCTCGCCACCTACGGCGGGCTGGTACTGGCCTCCCCGGTGGTCCTGTGGCAACTGTGGCGCTTCGTCACGCCCGGGCTCCACCCGAAGGAGAAGCGCTATGCGGTCCCGTTCGTCGTCGCGTCGATCCTGCTGTTCGCCCTGGGCGGGGCGGTGGCCTTCGTCACCTTCCCCCACGCCCTGGGCTGGCTCGGCGGCATCGGGGGTCCCAGCCTCACCCAGATCCTCGACCCGACCAAGTATCTCAGCCTGATCCTGCTGCTGATGGTGGCGTTCGGGCTCACGTTCGAGTTCCCGGTGCTCCTGGTCTCGCTCGAACTGGCCGGCGTCGTGACCCCCCGCCAGCTGTCGTCGTGGCGACGGTGGGCACTCGTGCTCATCGTGGTGGTGGCCGGCGTGGTCACACCGAGCTCCGACCCGTTCTCGATGCTGGCCATGGCCGTCCCGCTCTACGTCTTCTACGAACTGTCGATCCTGATCGGGTGGCTGGCGCGGCGTTGAGCGCTCCCCAGTCGGGCCGCCCGTGCAGCCCGACTGGCTCACCAGCGCTGGCGGGTCCCACTCCTGATCCGGCCGTGATCACGGCTCCCGGCCTCCATCCACCGGTGGACGTCGTGCCCACGACGGTCCCCACCGACGGGACGACGCGCACGGGGACGGCATCACGGCCGCTCGCGGCCAGGCGTGTCGCCGGAGGCCTACAGGTATCAGGGAACGGCGACCGGCTCGGGGACCGGACCGGCGTCGGACCCGGCGAGCGTCCCGGGGGCGGCCACCGGGGACGTCAGAGCGGCCGGTGCCGCGCCGCGGATCACCTCCGGATAGGCCCGGGCGTCGAACGCCGCCACGAAGCCCCGTACCGCTTTCGGCAGCTGCACGACCAGGCTGCCCCCCGGTCGGGTACCGTCCCCGCTGATCAGCGTCAGCACCAGGGTGCACGGGCCGACGGCCACCGACCGGATGCGCGGGTCCGCCTCGAGCAGCGCGCCGGCGTAGAGGGCGACGGCACACGACGAGTTGCTGCGGGGGACGCCCTGGACCCCGACCTCGCGCAACGACGCAGCCACCTCGTCAGGGTCGCGTCCCAGCCCGTCCAGGAGCGCCCCCGCTCGCTTCCTGATCCGTCGCAGGTCACCCATGGGCACTCCTCGTCGGTACGGCCTGTCCGGCGCACTCCGCCTCCGACGGCGGCGCAGGCTCCGATGGGCAATCATACGTGTCCGCGTCGTCGGGCCGCGGCCCGGACGACCGGACGACCAGGTGGACGGAGGAGTGGGGGATGGACGACGAGCTGCACGGCTGGGGCCCGGCGCTGGAGGAGATCGCCCGGCGCAAGCACGAGGCCTACGCCATGGGCGGCGAGGCCCGTCGGGTCCGCCAGCACGGCCGCGGGCGGCTGGACGCCCGGGAGCGGCTGGCCGCCCTCTTCGACCCGGGCACGTTCAGCGAGCTCGGGACCCTGGTCGGCACCACCGAGGACCCGCCGGTCCCCGGCGACGCCCTGGTCGCCGGTTCGGGACGGGTCGACGGTCGACCGGTGCTGGCCGGTGCCGAGGACGTCACCGTGCTCGGCGGCTCGATCGGCAGCGGGTCCTCCGACAAGCGCTACCGGCTGTGCCAGCTGGCCCGCCAGGAGCGTGTCCCCCTGGTCATGGTGCTCGAAGGGGCCGGCCACCGGGTCACCGACGGTGCCGTCGGGCGACGCCCCGGCGACCTCATGGGCCTGGCCGAGCTGTCCGGTGAGGTGCCCCTGGTCGGCCTGGTACTGGGCGCCTCCGCCGGCCACGGGGCGCTGACCGCGCCGCTGTGCGACTTCGTGGCGATGACGGAGTCGGCGTCGATCTTCGCGGCCGGGCCGCCACTGGTGCGCTCGGCCACAGGGGAGGACGTGACCAAGGAGGTGCTGGGCGGGCCGGCGGTGGCGGTCACGTCGGGTGGTGTGGTCCATAACGTGGTGGCGGACGACGTCGCGGCCATTGCCCTGGCCCGTCGCTACCTGTCCCACTTCCCGACCAACGCATGGCAGGCCGCGCCCGCACGGCGGGGCGCCGACACCGGGCCGCGGCGCCTCGACGTGCTCGGACTGATCCCGCCCGACCCCCGCCAGCCATATCCGATTCGACCGGTCCTGGCCGAGCTGGTCGATGACGGCGACCTCCTCGAGGTCCAGCCGGGCCACGGCAGTTCGATCGTGACGGCCCTCGCCCACCTGGGGGGACGGAGCGTGGCCCTCGTCGCCAACGACCCGGCAACCCTGGCCGGCACCATCGACAGTGCGGCAGCCGACAAGGCGGCCCACTTCCTCGACGTGGCCGACGCCTTCGGACTGCCGTGCGTCTTCCTCGCCGACAACCCCGGCGTGCTCGCCGGCACGACGGCCGAGGGACAGGGGATCCTGCGGCACGCGGCACGACTGTTCGCCGTCCAGCACCGGATGCGGGTCCCCAAGCTCCACGTCACCCTGCGCAAGGCGTTCGGGTTCGGCTCGTCGGTCATGGCCATGAACCCGTTCGACGGTCAGACGGTGACCCTGGCGCTGCCGTCGATCACGCTCGGGGCACTTCCGGCGGCGTCGGCGGCCAGCGCCATCGACGACGTCGACGAGCGGGCCCGGGTGGCGGCCGAGCAGTCCGAGGCCTCGGTCCGGGCCGCGTCCCGGCTCTCCTACGACGACGTCGTCGACCCCCGCGCACTGCGCGACGCCCTCGTGGCGGCTCTCGCGCTGTCCGAGGGACGAGACTCCGTGGCACGGCACCCACGCGGGCTCGGCATCCTGCCGTGACCGGCGAGACGTGCGGGAACCGGCCCAGAGCTGACTCTCAGATCCGCCCGGCCTGCAGGCGGAGCATGTCCGTGGCCCCGGCACCGTCGACGGCGATGACCTGGCCGGATACGAACCGGGCAACCGGGCTGCACAGGAAGAGGGCGAGATAGGCGACGTCCGAGCCGTGCCCGTGCCGTCCCAGCGGGTTGGTGGGGGTGGGGGTGGCACCCGGAACCGACTCGCTGAACCGCTTCATCCCCTCGGTTCCGAGCATCGACCCCGGAGCGATGGCGTTGACCCGGATGTCGTAGGGGCCCCATTCGACGGCGCAGGTGCGGGTGAGCGAGTCCACGCCCGACTTCGCCGCAGCCACGTGGGACTGGTAGACGACTCCGCGCTGCCCGAACGGGGCGCTGATGTTCACGATCGAGCCGCCGTGGTCCCGAAGCCAGGCGTCGAAGGCGGCCCGGGTCACGTTGTAGGTGCCGAGCAGGTCGATGTCCACGATCGCCTTGAACCCGTTGGGGGAGATGGCCGACATCGGTGCAGGGAAATTGCCCGCCGCGTTGTTGACCACGATGTCGAGTGCGCCCCGGTCGGCGACCACACCGTCCACCACCGCCCGCACGGCGTCGGCGTCGCGCACGTCGCACACCCCGAACGAGGCATCGACACCGGCGGCGGCCAGCTCGGCGACGGCGTCTTCCAGCACCTCCTGTCGGCGGCTGGCCAGCACCACCTCGGCGCCGTGGGCGCCGAGCACGCAGGCGATCTCCCGTCCGATACCGGTGCCTCCCCCGGTCACCAGTGCCACCCTGCCGGCCAGCACATCCGGGGCGAAGCAGCTCGGCACGGCCTTCCCGATTGTCTCGTCCACTGCACCCTCCTGTGCTCCGGTCCGTGCGCCACGGTAGTCCGCGGAGTCCCCGGGGCCCGACCCGACGGCCGGGATGCCGCTCAGCTCATCGCTGCGATCGGCACCTTCGGTGGGTAGGCGCCGAAGGTGCCGAAGTGCTTGGCGATCCCACTGGTGAAGCTGTCGATGTAGGCCAGCTTCCGGATCATGTAGCTGTGGTTCTCCTTCGGGTCCAGGTACAGGTTGTAGAGCCGTCCGTGCGAGTACTTCTGGGTGACGCCGGTGAACCCCCCGAGGTTGAAGCAGTCGCGGTCGTCGTCGGACGACGACGCGACCATGAACTTCCACTCCCCGACCCGCAGCGCCGAGAACACGTTGGTGAGCCAGTAGTAGAGGTACTTCCGGTTCGAGACACCGTCGGGGTCGAGCAGAAACGACGTCTGGTCGACCGCGTCGATGAAGCGGTCCCCGGGCACCGTGTCCAGAGCGCCGGCCAGGTTGAGGCAGGTGGCGAAGAGGTCCATCAGCGAGAAGATCCCGTCGGAGGCCCGGTCGGCGGCGATCTTGCCGGGCCAGGTCAGGATGCCCGGTACCCGCTGGCCGCCCTCCCAGGTCGATCCCTTGGCCGACCGGAAGGGCGAGTAGGCCGCGTCGGGCCAGGTCTCCATCTCCGGGCCGTTGTCCGAGCTGATCATGATCAGGGTGTCGTCCATCTGACCGGTCGCCTCGAGCTCGGCCACCAGGCGGCCGACGATGTCGTCGAGTTCGATGATGGTGTCCTTGTAGGGGTGCTTGGCCGGCGACGAGCCGAGGAAGCGCTCGTGGGGGTAGTTGTCGAAGTGGGCGCCCCGCGTGCAGTGGTAGAGGAACCAGGGCCGGCGCGACCCCGGGGGCTGGGCGGCCATCCGCCGGATGAACCCCAACGAGTAGTCCGCCCATTTGTCGTCGAGGAGCGACAGGACGGGGACGGTGACCTCCTCGACGTTCTCGGTCTCGCCGCCCCGCGTGGCATGGACGAAGCACTTGTTGAAGGGGAGGTTCTCCACCCACTTCGTGCGCTCCTCGCTGTAGACGATCTCGGGGAAGAAGTTCGGGTCCCGCCACTCGGTGTACATGTCCGACACCGACAGGAAGCTGTAGAAGTCGTCGAAGCCGACGTGTTGGGGCTGCGACTCCACGTTCTCGCCGATGTGCCACTTGCCCACCGCCTGGGTCACGTATCCGGCGTCGGACAGAAGCGACGCAAGGGTAACCTCGCCGGCGAGGCCGCCCGGCTGCCCGTACATCGGGGGCCGCAGCAGCCCGTGGCGCATGGGCAGCCGGCCGGTCATGAGGGAGGCCCGTGACGGCGTGCAGGACGGCTCGGAGTAACACGAGGTGAGCAGGAGGCCCCGGCGGGCCAGCTTGTCAATGTTCGGCGTCGGCGCGCCGACTGCGATCCCGCCCCCGTAGCACCCGAAGTCGCCCCAGCCCACGTCGTCGAAGAGCACGACGAGGATGTTGGGCGCGCCCCGCGCCGACCGGTAGGCGTCGAGGGCGGCCGCGGACCGCGCCTCCTGCCCGGGCAGCACGAAGCGGGGCTCCAGGCTGTCGCTCAGGCGGACCGTGTCCGCCACCACCGGGTCATGTGCCATCGGAATCCCCCTCGTCGGACGTCGGTGGGGGCATCGTAGCGACGGGCGACAGGCGCGGCCGGACGCGGTGGTGCCGGGCGGACGAACACCGTCGGGTCGACCCGGGGTCAGTGGTTGGTGCGGATGCCGTTGCGCTGCTGCTCGACGAACCCGAAGTGGAGCGTGGTCGCCAGGTTCTGGACGGTCCGGACCGGTGCGACGCCGTTGCGCGACCGCTCGGTGGCGACGAAACCCACCCGGACCCGGACGTGGGCCACCCTGCCGCGGGTCGCGACCAGGGCCGGGACCCCCGCCAGCGCGGCACCGCCCACCGGGACCGCGCTGATCCGCCTCGTGGTCAACATGGTGGTGAGGGTGCCCCGACAGGCGCCGGTGGCCAGCACCCAGGGGACCGAGCACCGCGAGACGGTGACGGTGAGGCCCCGGCCGGCGATGGCGCCGTTGGTCAACGCGTTCGACGGGAAGCCGGACACGGCGAGCCGCATGCCGGGTTTCGACGCCAGGGTGCCGGTGTTGGCGAGGTCGACGAAGACATTGTGCGTGTCACCGGGAGCCATCGGACCGGTAAAGGCACTGAAGCCGGTGCCCACATCCGGGCTGAGTCGCAGGTCAAGGGTGCCCGAGGCGACGCTACCGCCTGCGGTGGAACTCGCCGCGAGCCCCGCGTACACCCCGGTCGAGGCAAGCAGCGCGACGGCGGCGGCCAGGAGCCCGACGGCGGCGAGCCTTCCCGCGGTCCGGGCGGTGTGAGTCGACCGGTTGGCCGCGTGGGCGGGTCCGACCGGGTCCGACCGGGGGTACGTCGTCACGGGCTGACCTCCTCGGGCTCTCCCGGTGCCGGACGCGTCGCGTGCAGCTGGGCCCGCACCCGGCACATCGACCGGTTCGGCCCAGGTCTTGAGTGGAACGACACGATTGCCGGGGGGCGGGCGGTTGGGTTCGGCGGCACCCGCCGGCGACGTGTGCCAGCATGAGCGCACGGCGTCCGGGGCCCTCCCGGGTGCCACTCCGGGGGGAGAGTGATGGAGGATCTGTCGGGCAAGGTGGCAGTGGTGACCGGCGGTGCCGCGGGTATCGGCCGTGGGATCGTCGGGGCACTGCTCGACGAGGGCTGCCGGGTGGTGATCGCCGATATCGAGGCACCCGTGCTCACCGGAGCCGTGGCCGGAATGGCCGGGAGAGGAGACGTCCGGGGCGTGGTGTGCGACGTATCCGACCCGACCTCCGTCGAGGCGTTGGCCAACGAGGTCTACGGCGAGTTCGGGGTGTGCCACCTGCTGTGGAACAACGCCGGGGTGACGTCGGGGGGAGGCGGCAATCCGTGGGAGCAGGAGCCCAACGACTGGAGATGGTGCTTCGGCGTCAACGTGTTCGGGACGGCCAACGGCGTGCTCGAGTTCGTCCCGCGGATGATCGCCGGAGGCGAGCCCGGTTTCGTGGTCACGACATCGTCCGGTGACGGAGGCATCGCCCCCGTGCCCTACGCCTCGGTCTACGCGTCGTCCAAGGCGGCGATCAGCTGCTTCACCGAGGCGCTGGCCCACCAGTTCATGGCCCAGGGGACCCTGCTGCGCGCCGCCGTCTTCTACCCCTCGGGCGGTCTGCTCGAGACGGGACTGTGGGAGGCCCAGCGCAACCGGCCCGCCGAGCTGGCCCGCGTACGGCCCCGTCCACCGGCCCCGGGCACGACCTTCGCCGAGTTCAAGGCCGCCCTGGCCGCCGCCGGCCGACCGACCGACACCGTGGACCTGGACGAGCTCGGCCGGTTCGCCGTCCAGGGTGTCAAGGACGGCCGCTTCGTGATCGGTCACAACCTCGACGCGGCCGGCGCACTGCTGCACGCCCGGGCCGACGCCATCGCCCAGGGCCTGCTGCCACCGTCCGCGCTCGAAGGGCTCACCTGATCCCGACGGGCCGCCGATCCCGCCGCCACACACCCCCCATCCGACGAAAGGGAACCGATGCCGATCGATCTCGCTCCGGACCGCCGCTACACCGTCATCAGCGCCGACGCCCATGCGGGGGCCGACATCGCCGACTACCGGCCGTACCTGGCGTCGAGGTGGCACGACGAGTTCGACGCCTGGGCATCCGGCTATGTCAACCCGTACGCCGATCTCCAGGCGCCCACGGCCTACCGGAGCTGGGACTCGGACCGACGCCTGGCGGAGAACGAGGCCGACGGGATCGCCGCCGAAGTCCTGTTCCCGAACACCGTCCCCCCGTTCTTCGAGGAAGGCAGTCTGCTCGCACTGCCGCCCACTCCGGACGACTATCGGCGCCGGTGGGCCGGCCTGCAGGCCCACAACCGGTGGCTGGCCGACTTCTGCGCCCGGGCACCGGGCCGCCGGGCCGGAGTGGCGCAGATCTTCGCCAACGACATCGACGACGCGCTGGCCGAGGTCCGGTGGGCGGCGGCCAACTTCGGGCCCTTCGGCGGGATCCTTCTGCCGAGCCTTCCGCCCGGTGCCGACCTTCCCGGGCTGTGGGAGCCGGTGTGGGAGCCGGTGTGGTCGCTGTGCGAGGAGCTCGGCGTCGTGGTCAACGTGCACGGCGGCGGCGGCCTGCCCGACTACGGCGACTCCGAGGTGGCCCGGGCCATGATGCTGGTCGAGCTCCCGTGGTTCTCCCACCGGTCGATGTGGCATCTGATCTTCGGCGGGGTGCTGGAGCGCCACCCCGGGCTCAAGGTGGCGCTCACCGAGCAGGGGTTGGCCTGGCTGCCCCGGGGGCTCGAGACACTCGACTGGTTCTACGGCCGGATGACCATGGGCGGGGCGGCCGAGGCGGCCTACTTCGGCGTGGCCGCCCAGGGCATGTCGATGACACCGTCCGAGTACTTCGCTCGCAACGTCTTCGTGGGTGCCAGCTTCCTGCGCGCCACCGAATCGGCCGTTCGCCACCAGGTCGGGGTCGACCGGATCATGTGGGGGTCGGACTACCCCCACACCGAGGGCTCCTTCCCTTACAGCCTCTTGGCGCTCCGGGCCGCCTTCGGCCGGTGCGACCCCGCCGAGACGAAGCTCATGGTCGAGGACACCGTGGCTTCCGTCTACGGCTTCGACCTCGAGGCCTTGCGCCCGGTGGGCGACCGGATCGGACCCTCGGTGGCCGAGGTCGCCACGCCGCTCGAGGTCGACGAGTACCCGACGGACTCGACCTGCAACGCCTTCGACCGTCACCAGGTGCTGCGCTCCTGGTGACCCGCACCGGCCCGTCGACCTCCGCGCCGGTGACGCCGCCGGTGAGCCGGGGTCAGCCGGGTGGGCGCACTCCGTACTCCGCCTTCCACCACCGGGCCTCGGCCCGGGCGGTGGGGTCCGAGCGCAGCGTCGGGTCCTGGCCGAGCGACGCCGGGCTCGGCCCGATGCGTGCGGCGATGGGCCGGAGCACGTCCAGGTCGAACCCGTAGACCTTGGCTGCGGTCAGGCCCAGGAGCTCAGCGGTGTCATCGACAGGGACCTCGGAGAAGTCGGCCCGCAGCTTGGCCGCCGTGTTCGGCCAGGTGCCCTCGGGGTGCGGGTAGTCGGTACCCCACATGACCACGTCGGTGCCGATCACGTAGCGCCGGCGGATCTCCTCCCTGGACATGGTGGAGGCCCCGATGAAGATGTTGGTGCCGAAGTAGTCCGAGGGGAGCTTGGAGATCTTGCCCCGCAGCATGGCGGCCAGCTTCTTGGTGGTGTGCCCGCCCCCCATGTATTGGTCCCACTTCCACATCATGTCGGGCGCCCAGTAGGCGGCCGCTTCGGTCACCACGAACTTGAGGTCGGGGAATCGCTCGAAGGCGCCACCGAACAGCAGGTGCCAGGCCGGCCGCACGGCCCACCAGACCACCTCGGCCAGGTAGACGCCGGTGTGGTCCCCGTACTCCTCCATCGGGGCCTCGCCCGAGTGGGTGTGGACCGGCAGGCCGGCCGCGGCGCACGCCGCCCACACCGGGTCGTAGCTGGCGTCGTTGTAGGGCGTCCGCTCCCGCCACATGGTGGGGATCATGATGCCGCGGATGCCGGGCTGGGCCGCCACCCATTCGATCTCGGCGACGGCCCGCCGCAGGTCGTGGGTGATCGGCACCAGGGCGATGCCGCCACGCCGGTGAGGCGAGTGCGAGCACATCTCGGCCAGGAACCGGTTGTGGGCATGGGCCCCGGCGAAGGCCAGCTCGGGGTCGGCGATGGCCCCGGCGAACAGTCCGGCCCCGAACGGGGGGGAGGCCATACCGGTCACGGCGTCGGCGTCGGCGAACAGCACGTCGGCCGCCACCCCGTCCGAGTCGAGCTCCTTGTCGCGCACGGCGGGGTCGAAGGCGCCCTTCAGGCCCTCCTCGTTGTCGGTCTCCCACCCCATGATGTAGTCGTAGTTGAAGGCCAGCGACTCCTCGCGATGGGCCTGGCGCTCGGCCAGGTACTCCTCGAACGCGGGGTGGTACCTCGACTCGAGGTAGGGGCGGTAGTCCTCGCACGCGAGGCCGGCGTGGCCGTCGGCCGAGACGACGACGTAGCGGTCGTCGGCGGTGGCAGGGACGTCGCCCGTGGTCCTGGTCACGACCGGGCCCCCAGCACGCTCAGGTCGTCGTAGCGCTGGTGCATGAAGGGCACCAGCCACTCCGCGGGCACACGCTCGACGATCTCACCCCGCTGCGACGAGGCGAGCTCCGCGAACTCGAAGGACAGGACCTCCTCGACCGGGAAGTCCGCCACGGGGTCGAGCGGCGCCTCGAGGAGCTTGCACTCGCCGGTCACCGGTCGGACGAACCGGGCGGTCTCGTGGCGGCGGCAGTAGACGAGGGCGGGGTCGCCGTCGAGTCCCTCACCGGTCGGGTTGGGCAGACCCTTGAAGTAGAAGTCGAGCTTGTCGATCTCGTAGCCGGGCTGCTCGGGCCCGAGCGTTCCGCTGACCTCGACCACCTTGGCGCCCATCCGGGACACCTCGGCCGTCAGGGCGTCGCCTTCGGTGACGAGCGACAGCTGGGCGATCTTCTTCGGCTCGCCGAACGTCTCGCGGCCGCCCGTGGTGGCCTGCTCGGTGCTCATCGGCATGAAGAGGGCGTACTCGCCCTCGACGTCGCCGTGGCGGGCCCGGACGCCGAACCAGCCGGCCCCGAAGGTCGCCAGCCCGGTTCCCAGGTCGACGACGGCGATGCGCAGGCGGGCGGTGGGCGCGGCCGGCTCGAGCGGCCGGGGCAGCACGGCGGCGACAGCGTCGGGATCGGTGCGGAAGACGACGGTGACCGCCGTCGACCAGATCGGACTGCGCGTGGCCTCGACCTCGCGGTTGGACCGCAGGTCCGCGGCCCGGGCCCCGTAACGGACGTTCCCCATGGCATTCCCTCCCCCGGTGGCCCCGCGGCCACCACCCAGAGTGTGGCACGCGCCGATCGGGACCGCCCGCGCGACCAGGCCTTCCGGCTCCCGCGTGATCCGGAGCCCGACGGGTGGCAGGATGCCAGCGACGGCGATGGACCCGCCGCAGGACCGGAGGACGTGCACACATGGACCGACGAGCGAACCACTCCGACCGGACCGGCACCGGCACCGGCCTCGGCACCGTCCGATGATCCTCGACCGGTTCGGCGTCACCGGCCGGGTGGCCGTGGTCACCGGCGCGGGCCTCGGGATCGGCCGGGGCATCGCCATCGGGCTGGCTGAGGCCGGGGCCGACGTGGTCCTGGCCGCCCGCACCGAGTCCGACCTCGACGAGGTGGCGGACCGTGTCCGGTCGTTCGGCAGGCGGGCGCTCGTGGTCCCCACCGACGTCACGGAGCGGACCCAGTGCGAACTGCTGATCGACCGGGCGGCGGACGAGTTCGGACGGCTCGACATCCTGGTGAACAACGCCGGGGGGGCGATGCCCCGGGCCGCAGTGGACACCAGCGAGGGGTTCATGGCCCGGACGTTCGCCTTCAACGTGATCGCGCCGCTGACCCTGACCACACTGGCCGCCCGCCGTATGGTCGACTCGGTCGGCTCCGGCTCGGTGGTCAACATCTCGTCGCGGTCGGCCAGCATGACCCAACCGATGTTCGTCGCCTACGGCGCGGCCAAGGCGGCGCTCGACCGCCTGACGAGGAACATCGCCTCGGAGCTGGCCCCGCGGGTGCGGGTCAACGCCCTCGATGTCGGCGGAGTGGCCACCCGCTCGCTCGAGATCGTGCTGACCGACGACGTCCTGCGCCGACAGTTCCTGGAGGGCACGCCGATGGGACGGCCGGGCGAACCCGAGGACATCGCCTGCGCCGTCCTGTTCCTGGCGTCGGATGCCTCGTCGTGGGTCACCGGCAAGGTGTTCGAGATCGACGGGGGCACCGAGGCGCCGGCCATCGTGGTGCCGGTCGCACCGCTGGAGCCGACGTCGGCGGGCGGCGTCGGGTGATCGGGAACCGGCCCGCTCCGGAGTCGGCCGCCGCACCGGTGACCGGGCTGTCGCACGTGCAGCTGAACGTGACCGACCCCGACGCGAGCGCGGCGTGGTACGAGGTCGCGCTCGGACTCGAACCGTTCGCGTCCGATCCCACCATCGGGTACGTGGCGATGACCCACCGGGCGGCGCGACTGGTCATCGTGCTCACCCGCCGCGACGGCGGGCCGCCCGACCACTCTGCCGGCGCGCTCGACCACCTGGCCTTCGCCGTCCCCGACGGCGCGTCACTGGTGGACTGGGCGGACCACCTGTCCGCGGCGGGCATCCACCACTCCGGCGTGGTGTCCGAGAACGGTAATCCGTCGCTGCAACTCCGCGACCCGGACGGCACCGCGATCGAACTGGTGGCGCCGCGGCCCTGACCGGACGGACTGCCGTTGGTGTCCTGTGCGGTTGGAGCGGTGTGAACGTCGTGATCTCATGCGCCCGCCCCCTGGTTGACGGCGGCGCAGTGGCCGGCGAGACGTTCGAGGATCTGCTCGGCGGTCCTGTGCCAGACGAAGGGCTCCGGATCCTCGTTCCACTTGTCGACCCACGCCTGGATGTCGTCGGCAGGCTCCTTTGCGCTGCGGCGGGCCGATCGCTCCAGCCTCCCCGTGGTGGGCAGCAGCGGCAGCGTGGGAGCGGTGCGGTCGGACGCCCGGAGCTGCGGCCTCTCGTCGACGGCGAAGACGGCGGCCGCCTCGGGTGGGTCCACGTAGAGGCCGAC
The DNA here is from genome assembly GCA_021826655.1 of Actinomycetes bacterium. Next base: position 20,655 of record JAKAZC010000008.1, read on the forward strand.
GAGATCACGGACCTCCTCGATCAGGTCCGGGTCCGGGGAGACCTCGAAGATGCCTTGCTGCCAAGGCTCCAATCCGAACGCCCGCCAGATCTCGGCGGCGGTGGTCTCGGAGATCCCGTGCGTAGCCGCCAGTCCCCGGGTCGACCGGTGGGTGTCCTCGCCCGGCGTGGACTCCAAGGTGTCAGGTACCACCGCTTCGATGTCGGCGATATTTCGCGGCTGAACAGCCGGAAAGGACATCAGGCGGGAGCGCCGACAGCTACCGGTCGCGCCATCTCCGAGGCGAGGACCGACTCCGACCACACCACCGATCCGGCGGTGAGCCGCATGTCGAACTCGAGATAGGCGCCGCCGAGGAAGGTGTCGACCGCCAGGCGGTGCACCGGGTCCACGCCCGAGGCCGTCGGATAGGTGAGTGATGCCGGCCCGGTGAAGCGGAGCTCGTCGCCGAAGGCGTCGGTACGGACCCCCAGGTCGCAGTTCCACCGGATGAGTTCGTGGACCTGCGTGGCCCCGGGCGGACCGGGCAGGTGCCGGAGCGAGTACATCGGGGTCCCGCTCGGCATCAACGCCTCGAAGAGATCGGCCCCGAGTCGCTCGGCCGGGGCGACGACCACCTTGGCCAGTGCGCAGTCGGCCGGGCGGGACAGGGTGCCGACGGCGGCGGCGTCCTCGAGGTCGACGGTGACGACCGCCAGCTTCTTCGGGGCACCGAGCAGCTCGCGCCCGGCGGCCAGCGCGGCCTCGTTGGTGACGTAGATGTAGGGGATGTAGAAGCCCGGGACGCCGTCGTCGTCGACGACCCGCAGGATCGACACGTACTCGCCGTAGGGGCCGAGCGTACTGGCCCCGTACTCGGCCACCAGGACGGCGCCGAGCGCCGGGTCGTCCAGGTGCAGCCCGCGCGGCACGAGGTCGGCGACGTCGCCGCCCACGGTGAACGTGGCCATGA
>JAKAZC010000009.1 GCA_021826655.1 Actinomycetes bacterium
TCCGTTCAGCCGGGGGGCCAGTCGAACGACCGCCCGCCGAGCAGGTGGAGGTGGAGGTGCGGCACCGTGTTCGAGGCGTCGGGGCCGACGTTGAACGTGAGCCGGTAGCCGCGGTCCTCGCCACCGATCCCCTCGGCGTCGGCGACCGCACGGGCCGCCATCAGCAGCGCCGCGACGTCGTCGGCATCGGCGGGTCCCACCGTGCCGGCGTTGACGATGTGGTTCCGCGGCACGACGAGGACGTGCACCGGGGCCTGTGGGGCGATGTCCCGGAAGGCCACGGTGCGCTCGTCGCGCCGTACCACGTCGGCCGGGACCTCGCCCGCGACGATCCCGCAGAACAGGCAGTCCGGATCGGTCGTCACCGGCCCCCGCTCACCCCCCGGCCACCAACGGCCGGCGGGCGGCCCCGTCTCCGTCGGCACGCCCCTCCCCGTGGACGACCCGGGTCGGACCCTTGACCTCGGGGTACAGGTGCTCGAGGCTGCCCGGCACGATGCGGCTCGACTCGATGAAGGCGTCGACGTCGGCCTCCTTCAGCCGGATGACCCTACCGAACTTGTAGGCGGCCAGGCCGCCCTCGTCGATGAAGCGGTAGAGGCTGCGCAGGGTGACCCCGAGGCGCTCCGCCGCCTCCTTGGTGCTCAGCCAGCTGATCGGGTCACGGACCGCGTCGACCATCAGACGGCGACGAGCAGCCCGAGCTCGTCCAGGCGGGCACCCATGCTGTCCGGGGTGACCCCGAACAGGCAGGCGATGGCCCGCACGTCCTCGGCCCGGATGGTGATCATCCGGCCGTTGAAGTCCTGGCGGTGCACCTGGATCATGCTCAGGAACCGGCGCAGCAGGTCACGCTCGGGACCACTCACCGTGTGGAGCTTGGTCAGGTCGATGGCGACCTTGTCGGGAACGGTCGAGGCCGGCGCTGGCCCGCGCCCGTTGGTGGACCGGACCTCCGACGAGCCCGACGCACCCCACCGGCCGGCGGGCGACGCGTCGTCGTTGGGCAGCAGCTGGTCCACCGGCACGTCGTAGAGCTTGGCCAGTCGCTGCAGCCGGGGCACCGAAATGGCCCGTTCCCCCCGTTCGTAGGCACCGAGCACGGACGCCTTGAACTCCTGTTCGGACATCGCCTCCACCGCCTGGAGGGAGAGCCGCATCTGCTTGCGCATCGCCCGCAGCCGCGAGCCGACGGCACGGGCATAGGCGACCCGGGCCGCCTCTTCCTGCTCGTCGTCGTCCACTGCGACGACCACCTTCTCCGTCACGGTCATGGTCAAGCCCTCCGCTCCCACCGATTGTGCCCCTCGAGCCCGGATCCGCTGACCGAACCCATTGTCGAGCTTCTGTCCCACGTAGCGTGACCGGAGCCGCAGCCCCTCACCTGCCGTGCGACTTTGCCTCGAACCCCAGTTTTCCTCACGGAGCGTGGTTACGCAAGGGGTAGAACGACCCCGTTGCGCAGCGCGCACAGGAGGGCTCCGGCGGTGACGGCGGCCGTCTCGGCCCGGAGGACGTGTGGGCCGAGGCCCACCGTCGGTCCGAATCGATCGCGCTCGCTCGGGTCCCAGCCGCCTTCGGGGCCCACGGCCAGGACCGGCCGGTCGAGGCCAGGGGCCACGCCGCCGGCATCGGCGAGGGCGACTGCCGACCCGACCACGGTGGCCAACTCCTCCAGACGGCAGACGGCGGTGACCTCCGGCAGGTCGGCCCGCCGGCACTGCGCGGCCGCCTCGCGGACGACCCGACGCAGGCGTTCGAGCGACCTCGAAGCCCGGTCCCCCTCCCACAGCACCACCGAGCGTGAGGTCCGCAGGGGAACGATCCGGTCGACACCGAGTTCCGTGAGCTTCTGGACGACCCACTCGGGACGGTCACCCTTGGTCGGGGCGAAGGCCACCGTCACGCCGGGATCGGACGGAGGCCCGACCACGGCCGGCCCGTCGGGCACGAGCAGCGCCGCCGGATCGGCCCGCCGCGACCCCTTGGCCGGGGCCGAAGGGGCGATCCGGCACGGCACCCAGCGTCCGGCACCGTCGGCGGCGATGACCGACTCGCCCGGGCGCAGGCGGAGGACGTCGAGTAGATGGTGGACATCGGTGTCGTCGACCACCGGTGCATCGGGTTCGGACACGAACACCTGGGCAACGGCGGCCACCAACAGCGGATGAGGTGCACGAGGGATGGGGGCACGCCCGCCGGTCGGGCCCTCCTGCCCCGTGGCGCCGGGGACCACGGTCAGCTGAGAGCCGAGCGGAGCTTGGAGAAGAGGCCTTCGTGGTGCGGTGCCTCGCCCAGCTCCTCCGAGCGGGCCACGGCCAGGGCGATCAGCAGCTCCCGTTGGTGGTCGTCGAGATCGGTCGGGGTGTCGACCTGCACGTGCACGAACAGGTCGCCGCGGCCCCGACCCCGGCCCGGCAATTTCGGCACCCCCAGTCCCTTGAGGTTCAACACGGTGCCGCTCTGGGTGCCGATGGCGATGGCCAGGTCCCGGGTGTCGTCGAGGGTGGCGAAGGGAATGCTCCCACCGAGTGCGGCCAGCGCCACGGGCACGTGCACGGTGGCGTGCAGATCGACGTCGGATCGCTGGAACACGTCGTCCTGTGCCACGGCCAGGTGGACGAACAGCGCCCCGTTGGGCCCTCCTCGGAACCCGGCGGGCCCGTGGCCGGCGAGCCGCAGGGTGGAACCGTCGTCCACCCCGGGCGGGATGTCGACGGTGAGGGTGCGGGTCTCGGATCGCCGCCCTTCGCCGCGGCAGTCGGCGCACGGGGACTCCACGGACTGGCCGGTCCCCTGGCAGCGGGTGCACGGGACCGCGGTGATGACCTGCCCGAGGATCGACTGTCGCACCCGGCGCAGCTCCCCGGCGCCGTTGCACTCGGGACACCGCACCGCCGTCGTCCCGGGTTGCGCGCCGGTCCCCTCGCACGTGTCGCAGTGCACCGGCGTCGTCACGTCCACCTGGCGCTGGACCCCGAAGACGGCGTCGCGGAAGCTGAGGTCGACCACCAGCTCGGCGTCCGGGCCCGGCATCGGGCCAGTCCGCCGCCGCCCGCCGGCGGCTCCGCCCATGCCGTTGAAGAAGGCGTCGAACAGGTCACCCAGTCCGCCGGAGCCGAACGGATCGCCCCCGGTCGGGCCGCCGGCACCCGGACCGAAGACACCGGCATGGCCGAAACGGTCGTAGCGGGCGCGGCGCTCGGGGTCGCTCAGGACCTCGTACGCCAGGCTGACCTCCTTGAAGTGCTCGCCGTCGTCGTCTCCGTGATTCGCGTCGGGATGGTGCGCACGGGCCTTGGACCGGTAGGCGCGCTTCAGTTCGTCATCGGTGGCGTCCCGTCCGACTCCGAGGAGCTCGTAGAGGTCGGCATCGGTCATCGGGCCACCTCCCCGAGGCGCTCACCCAGGCGGTCACCCACCACCCGGGCGGCGGCCAGCGCCAGCGGATAGTTCATCCGGGTGGGCCCGAGCAGACCGATGGTCCCGGCTTCGATGCCGTCCACCGACACGGGCATGACCACGATGGCGCACGACGCGAGGGGCTCCACGCCGTGCTCGGTCCCGATGGCCACGGTGAGGCCCGTGTCGAGGATATCGCGCAGGAGTGACACGACGACCAGCTGCTGCTCCAGGATGGTCAGGACCGAACGCACGGTATCGACGGCGTCGAAGGCGTCGGCCATGCGCGACGATCCGCCCACGAAGAGCTGATCGTGCCCGTCGTCCTCGCCGAGGGCACGCAGTGCGTTCACCCCGGACGCCACCACCGCGTCGACCACGGCACTGCCGCTGGGCGACGCCGAGGGCGCCACCTGGGCCAGGGGCGACCCCAGTGCGTGGACGGCGAGCCGGCCACCGGCCTCGGATACGACCGTTTCATCGGCCTCCTCGGGCAGTTCGATGGACTGCTTCTGCACCGCTCCGTCGGCCAACACGACCACGACGAGGGCCAGTCGGTGGCCCAGGCACACCAGCTGGACCGAGCGGACGGCGGCGGACTCGTGGGACGGGCCGACCACCATCGCGGTGCAGTCGGTCAGGTCGGCGAGGAGGCCCGAGGTGCGTTCGAGCATCTCCTCGATCTCACCGTGGGCATGGTCGAAGAACTCGCGGACCTGGTGGCGACCGCCCGGGTCGAGCGGACCTGGTCCGCCGAGCTGGTCGACGAAGAACCGGTATCCCTTGTCGGTCGGGATCCGCCCGGCGCTGGTGTGGGGCTGGGTGAGGTAGCCGTCACGCTCGAGTGCGGCCATGTCGGAGCGGACGGTGGCCGAGGACACGCTGACGCCGGGAGCGTCCACCACGTGCTGGGAGCCGACGGGCTGGGCCGAACCGATGTATTCGTTCACGACCGCGTTCAGGATCGCCGCCTTGCGGGCGTCGAGATCCTCGGCACCGGGGTGCGTCGGGTCGGTGGGCTGGTCGTCGCTGGTGGGCATGGTGGTCGCCAACGGTCGGGGTCGACCGGGGAGGGCCCCTCGGACACTCCGACCGCTGTTGGCACTCCATCCTAGTGAGTGCTTACGGGTTCCGGCCGACCACCCGCCCGACGACGGCCGTAGCCGGGCCTGGCGTCGTCAGGCCGTGGCGATGAACATGCGCTCGGTCATGGCCGGACCCAGGGCGATGGCGGCGTCGCCGAGGATGAGCGTCAGGGTACCGTCGGGCGCACGGGACTGCACCATGGCCGTGGTACCCGGCGTCAGACCGTTGTCACCCAGATAGGAGAGGGAGTCGGCTTCGTGCTCGACGCTCTCGGTGATCCGGACCAGGCGCACCCGGTCGCCCGGTTGCGCGTCGGCCAGCCGGCGCTGCCCGGCGCCGTCGGGGGTGACCCCGGGGATGGGGTTGCCGTGCGGGCAGGTGGCCGGGTTGTCGAGCAGGACCACGAGCCGGGCCTCGACGTCGTCGCTGATGACGTGCTCCCAGCGGCCGGCCTCGATGTGGGCCTTGTCCCAGTCCAGGCCGATGATGTCGACCAGGAGGCGCTCGGCCAACCGGTGCTTGCGGACCACGCCTTCGGCCAGGGCGGTACCCGCCGGGGTCATGGAGATACGACGACCGGTCCTGGCGATCAGTCCGTCGGACTCGAGTCGGTCGAGCATCTCGGACACCGAGGGTGCCGCCTTGTCCAGTCGATCGGCCAGACGCGCCTGGATCACCGGGATCCCCTCCTCCTCGAGGGCGAAGATCGTCTCGAGGTACTCCTCGACCGGCGGGTGGAAGCGGTCAAGCACGGCCTGATCCTACGGCACCACGGGCGGCGGTGGCCCGGTGGCCCCGGCGGGCACCCGTCAGCCCGTCCGGTCCCCTGCCCCGGCCACCACCACGTCGTGACCGTCGCCGGCTGTCCTCCCGGCCGCCGGAAGCGGACCGGGAGGTACGGTGGGCCGGTGGACACCACCCCGGGCCCTGATCCCGGCGACCCCGACCCGCCGGCGGCCGCCGGAGTGGCCTCGAGCAGTTGCGCGGACGACGAGGTGCCCGGGATCGACCTGGCCCCCGGGTCGGGGGACGCCACCTCCCCAGACCCGGGCCCCCATGATCCACTGGGGTTCCAGGGGTGGATGAAACGGTCGGCCACCGGCGCGGTGCTCTCGGGCATCGCACTCGGGCTGCAGCAGGCCCTCGAACCCAAGCGCGAGTTGCCCGCCTTCGTCATGGAGGCTCCGGGCGAGCCCGACGACCCCGATGCTCCCATCGTCTGGCACTTCGACCCGGACGACCCGACCAAGACGGTCGCCGTCGTCCGCCCTCCCGTGCCGGGCGGCCCACCGATGCCCCCAGCGGACGCCGACCCGTCGACCGACGCCTAGGCGCGACCGATGGCAGGTCGGCCGACACGGCGGTGGAACAGGGCCCGGGTTCCCACCCACGGTGAAGTCACGTGGATCACCAGGGAACCTCCTGGTCACCGCCGCGTTCCGGCCGCACCGCTACTGTGGCGGCCATGGCGTCCGGACCGCGTGCACTGGCGTGCAGGATCAAGTCGCGTTGGGAACGGTGTTGACACAACCCTCCGACCACGGATCCACCGAAGCGACGCCGTTCTGGTTCGGTCCGGATGACCGACCGCTCTTCGGTTGGCTCCACGTCCCACAGGACCGCACGGTCCGAGGGGGCGTCGTCCTCTGCCAGCCGCTCGGCATCGAGGCGATCTGCGTGTACTACACGTACCGGCTACTGGCCGATCGACTCGCCGAGCAGGGTCTGGCCGTGCTTCGATTCGACTACGACGGGACCGGGGACTCGACCGGCGAGGAGACCGACCCCGCCCGGGTGGCGGCATGGCTCACCAGCGTCAGTGCGGCCACGGACGCACTCGTCGACACCGGCGTCCCGGCCGTCGGTCTCGTCGGGGTGCGCATGGGTGGTCTCTTCGCCGCCCACGAGGCGGTGCGCCGCGGCGGCGTGGACGCACTCGTGCTTTGGGATGCCTGCCCGTCCGGCCAGTCGTTCCTGCGTGAACAGCGGTTCCTCCGCCACCTGAGCGGCGGCGGCGGGTCCGATGACGGGCTCGAGGCGCCCGGACTGCGCCTCGAGCCCGAGTCGGTCCAAGCCCTCGGCGGGCTCGACCTGGCCACCTTGGACGGCAGGATGGCGACGCGAACCCTTGTCCTCATCCCGCCCGGCACCTCCCGCCCGCGTGTCCTCCGACACCGCTTCGACGGTCCTGACGTGGACTGGCAGGAAGCGACCGGACAGGACCTGCTGCTCGACTCGCAGAAGCAGACGCCACCGAGGACGACCATCGATCGCGTCGTCGACTGGCTGGCCACCGAGTTGTCGGGCCCGCCGGTCACGGTCGCAGGCCCGCCGGACGAGCGTCGCTCGGCGGTGGTGGCATCGACCTCGGCGGGGATCGCCGTCGTCGAATCGACCGTGTCCCTCGGGAAACTGGGACTCTTCGGGATCGTGACCGACACCGTCGGGCAATCCCTTGGACCGACCGTCGTGCTGGTCAACGAGGGCAACACCCACCACATCGGCCAGGCACGGATCTGGGTGGACCTGGCCCGCCGACTCGGGTCGACCGGATTCCGCGTCCTGCGGTTCGACCTGAGCGGCAACGGGGACAGCAGCACTCGGCCCGGCCAGCCGGACCACGTGGCCCGTGCGCCCGAGGCCATCGCGGACGTCTACGAGGCGATGGTCGCCGTCTCTCCCGACGACCCCGTTGACGTGGTGCTGGTGGGATTCTGCTCGGGCGCCTACGAGGTCGTAGAACAGTCACTGATCCACCCACCGCGCGGGATCTGCGTGATCAACCCGTCGTTCTCGTTCACCCCGCCGGCACCCGAGGACCCGACGGCACGTCGGGCCCGCCAGCACTCGAAGCGATGGCTCGTGCGCCTGGTTGGACCAGCACTGCGCTGGGCCGTCCGCCGGCGGAATCCGGCAGACCTGGACCGGTGGGTTCGGTCACTGGAGAACGGTTCGTGGCCGGTGGCCGTCGTCAAGCGGCGGCCGGACATCCCCGAGTGGGTCTGGCGGTTCGTGACGCTCCATCTGCTCGACGACACCGGCATCGCGACCTTCGAGCGCATCGTTGCATCCGGGGTCGACACGTTCCTCGTGTGCGGATCGGGCGACTACCTGCCCATCCGGATCGGCTCCGTCGATCGGATCCGGGCCCTCCAGCGATCGGCCCACTTCCAGGTCGCGATCCTCGACGACCTGGACCACGCCTCGTGGGTCAAGAGCCAGCGCGAGGTGCTGATGGACGTGATGGTCGAGCACTTCGAGTCGACCTATCGATCGGTCACCCCCTGACCGGGACCGCACCGCCACGGTCCCCCACGTCGGACCCCGAGCGCGCCGCAGGCCGTAGGTGGATCATTCAGCTGGGTGACACGCCTAGGACCGGGCGGCGGTCGACGCTGCGGCGTCGAGCAGCTCCAGGAAGGCGGCGGCCTGCCCGGCCCAGGTCGCCGGTGCCCCGACGAGTTCACCGGGCCCGGGAGGCAGGGTCGGTCCGTCCAGCGCCGCCCTGACGGCGTCCAGGAACGACTCCCGGTCCCTCACCACCACCTGACGGTCCAGTCCCCGGAACCCGGCCACCGGAGTGGACACCACCGGGCGGGCGACTGCGACGAATTCGCGGGCCTTGATCGGGTCGAGGCTCTCGGTGAACGGCGTGATCAGGTGGGGGACCACCAGGACGTCGGCGTGCTGGAGGTAGGCCGGCATCTGCGAGTACGGCCGGCTCCCGAGGAGCACCGCACCCGATCCGAGCACCGCGGCCTCCGCTGATCTGGTCAGGCTGTTCGGGCCGAGGATGACGAGTGTGGCCCGTCCGGCCAATCCTCGGGCCACGCGCACGCACAGGTCGATATCGAGCCGTTCCGCGCTCAGGGTGCCCTGATAGAGGACCACGCGACCGGCGGGAAGGTCCGGTGGGCGGGTCGTCGGGGCCCGGAGGTGGTCGATGTCTACGCCGTTGGTCACCAGGTGGACGGTGCGATCACGTCCGCGACTGTCGACGAGGGCAGGCGAGCAGGCCACCACCTCGTCCGCGTGCCGAAGTGCGTTGGCGTCATTGACTCCCTGCCGTTCCATCTCACGGGGACTGGCACGTGCCAGGAGCCAGTCGTCGGTGACGTCGTAGACGCTCGACCAGCCGGTCCGCTCGATCAACGGGGCGTACATGCTGTCGTTGATCCACAGCACGGGACGGTCGAACTGCAGCCCCCGGGCTGCGGACAGGACCTGGCGGAACAGGGACTCGTCTCCACCCGACCAGATGCGACGGGGCAGCCACTTGTGGGGGGCCATCGCCCACAGTCGCCCTGACTCCCCGACGCTGCGCAGGCCCGACACCTTGGGGAGCCGCCCCTGACGCAGCGTCCACGGTATGTCGATCGGCGTCTCGGCGAACAGCAGGCGCATGGTCGGGCGGAGCTGCAGGATCGCCGTGGCGAAGAGCTGGTTGCGGCGCCAGACGTCGTTCCACGGTTCCAGCGAGAGGCAGATGACGTCGTACCGGTCGGAGCTTGCCACAGTCGGCGTCCTTTCGTGGCACAGGCGTCGGCGAAGCTTCCACGCGCGACCCGACACTAACCTGGGCCACATCGACCTCAGGACTGGGCCGGGGTCCTGCTTCGTACCGCAGCGCCCGCCGTGGCCGCCGTGCCGGGTTCCCCGCCGCGGCCCCGTCGCCGTGGCAATCGACGATCGGGCGCTGCGGTAGGGTCGACCGGCATGCCCCTTTCCACGCCGCACCCACCAGGTTCCGGGGTAGGCAAATGACTCCCGGGCCGTGACCGGTCCACCGGTCGGTCCGGGCGGCTCCGACGTACGCTGCTCGCTGATCGTCCTCAACTTCAACCAGCGCGATCTCGTGATCGACTGCGTCGCCAGCATGCTCCGTGCCATGGGGCCCGACGACGAGGTGATCGTGGTGGACAACGGGTCGTCGGACGGCAGTACCGAGGCGGTCGCCGCCGCGTTTCCGGCGGCCGAATTCCCCGGCGTGCGCCTCCTGGCGCTCCCCGAGAACCGGTACATCTTCTCCCTCAACGCCGGTCTCGACGTCGCACGCGGACGGTTCGTCGCCTTCTGCAACAACGACATGGTCGTCGACGCCGACTTCGTGGAGCAAGCACTGGTGTGCTTCGTCGACGGCGACGTGTTCGCCGCCTGCGCACGGGTGCTCGACCGCAATGGGGCGGAGCAGGGCTCACGCACCGCGGGCTACTGGAAGCACGGCCTGCTCTTCTACGACCCGCTCCCCCATTCGGAGTCGTCCACGACCTGCTTCTTCGCCGTCGGGGGTCAGTCGTTCTATCGACGGGACCTCTTGACGGCGATGGGATCCATCGACGAGCTGTTCTGGCCGATGTACCACGAGGACATCGAGCTCTCGTACCGGGCGTGGAAGAACGGCTACCGGATCGTCTATGCGCCCGGCTCGGTCTGCCACCACCTGGGAGGCCACACCAGCGCCAAGGTCTTCACGCCCACCCAGCTCCGCTCGTTCGTCCGCCAGAACGAGCTGTTGATGGTGTGGAAGGACGTGACGGACCCCAGGATGCTCCTCGAACACGTGCTCTGGCTGACCCCGAGGTTGGTGATGGCGCTGCTGCGCCGCGACGCCGGCACGCTGATCGGCATCTACTCGGCCCTGCGCCGGCTCCCCCGCGCGCTCCGGGCCCGGGGCTCCGTCCGGTCGCAGTTCGTGAGGACGGACCGCGAGGTCCTGACATCGGTCAGTCGATCCGCCATCGGGGACTGACCGCTGCTCACACCCGGCGGGACAGTCGCCGTCGGAGCCCGTGCCACACCGTGGTCCGCAACTCGGGCTGGAGCCGGGCGACCACCAGAACCAGGACGGTCCACGCGATGACGCACACCGCCACCGCCTCGACGATGGCGGTGGTCCCCCGCCCGGACGGAAGCAGTCGGGACAGCACCAGAGCGGCTCCCCCGGCGGTGACGGCCCCGGGGAGGACCGGACCCAGGGCCCGGGAGACATACCGACGCGCCGGCACGCCGATGTACCGGCACACCATGAGGGGCAGGACGGTGAAGTCCAGCACCAGGACGACGGGCAGCGAACCGATCGCCGGACCGATCGGGCCCAGCCAGTAGGTGGCTGCGATGCTGCCGGCGACGTTCACGGCCGCCCCGACCGCCGCCAGACCGGCGAGCCGACGATTGCGGCCGGCACCGGTCAGGAACAGGAAGCACTGCTGCCCCGGTAGCTGGAGCGCCGTGACGATCCCGAGGGCGATCATGATCCCGTAGGTCTTGGGCGGAACCGAGCCGAGCCACAGCCGCAGGATCGGCTCGCCGAAGAAGGCGAGCGACACGATGATGGGTACGGACACCGCAAGGCAGGACATGACCGCGTTGAAGAAGTACTTCGCCTGACGCTCACGGTCGGCCACTGCGTCGAAGTGCGAATAGGTGGGCAGGAGCAGGTTGGACCCCTGGGTGGACACGGTCCGGGTGAAGTTCGCCGTGTTCAGGGCCACGCTGTAGGGGGCGACCTGGGCCAACGGGAGGATGACTCCGATGATCACGGCGTCGAGTTGGAAGGACAACACCGAGCTCAGGGCGATGACCATCTGCATGCCCCCGAACCGGAGGAGCTCCCTCAGGAGCGGACCACGGAACACCCCCCGGCGGATGGAGGAGCCGGTGACCCGGCCGGCCAGTGAGGAGGCCGCGACGAAGCCGAACCCGACGCCGGCCGCCTGGAGGAGCGCGATGGCGACGAGGCCGCCCCCGGTCAGGACCGCGACGATCTGACCCCCCTGGGTCAGGAGCAGCACGACGATCCCGATCTGGGACTGGCGGTCACTTCGGCCCGAGCCGAAGAGCATCGCATTGGGAACCACGGCCAGGAACGAGAGCGCGGACATGGCTCCGAGTACGACCAGGGCCGCCCCGACCTCGGTGGGGCTGAGCGCACCGACGTTGAGGAACGACGATACGAAGGGCGCGAGCCCGACGGTCACCAGGACCGCAACGGCGCCCGAGACGGCGAAGAACACCCACATCGTGCGGATGAGATCGGCGACGCCCTCACGGTCCCCGACGGCGGTCAGGCGGGCCACTCGCTGCACGGCGGCGGTGGAGACGCCAAGGTCGAGCAGGCCCAGGTAGCTGACGAGGGCCAGCAGGACGATCCACAGGCCGTAGGTGCTGGCACCGAGGTGTCGGAGCAGCACGCGGGTGAGGACCAGGGTGAATACGATCCCGACGGCGAAGCTCGCGTACGACGAGACCACGTTGAGGGCCAACTGCCGAAGACTTGCGTTCCCCGTCGGTCTATCCGGACGGCCGACCGGTTCGTCCGATGTGTCTTCGCCGTCCACAGGCAATCGTACCTCGCCGACGGTTCCTGCCTGCATTACTGAACCGGCGATCCCGCTTCCGTCCGGCGCCGGCGGCACGCGGCTTCCGGAGTTCGCGGACGCGTCGGGCGTCCGCTCAGTCGTCGAGGGTGAGGGCGGACACGAACGCCTCCTGGGGGACCTCGACCCGGCCGATGTTCTTCATCTTCTTCTTCCCCTCCTTCTGCTTCTCGAGCAGTTTGCGCTTGCGGGTGATGTCGCCCCCGTAACACTTGGCGAGGACGTCCTTGCGCCGGGCCTTGACCGTCTCACGGGCGAGCACGCGGCCCCCGATGGCGGCCTGGATGGGGACCTCGAACATCTGGCGGGGGATGAGCTCCTTGAGCTTCTCGGTCATGCGACGTCCGTAGGAGTCGGCCTGGGACCTGTGCACGATGGTGGAGAAGGCGTCTACCGGCACCCGATTGATGAGGAGGTCCACCTTCACCAGGTCCGCCGTGGTGTAGCCATCCGGCTCGTAGTCGAGACTGGCGTACCCCTTGGTCCGGCTCTTCAACTGGTCGAAGAAGTGCACGACCACTTCGGCCAGGGGGATGACGTAGACGAACTCGACCCGTTCGGGCGAGAGGTAGTCCATCTTCACCAACTCGGCCCGCTTGGCCTGACAGAGCTCCATGATGGTGCCGGTGTACTCGGTCGGGGTGAGGATGGTCGCCCGCAGCATGGGCTCGTCCACATGGTCGAGGCCGGCGGGCTCGGGCAGCTCGCTCGGGTTGTCGACGGCGACTTCGGTCCCGTTGCCCAGGTATGCCCGGTAGGCGACCGACGGCGCGGTGGCGATCAGTGAGAGGCCGAACTCGCGCTCGAGGCGCTCTCGGACGATCTCCATGTGCAGCAGACCGAGGAAGCCGCACCGGAAGCCGAATCCCAGTGCCGTCGAGGACTCCGGCTCGTAGGTGAAACTGGCGTCGTTCAGCCGCAGCTTCTCGAGCGCGTCGCGCAGGTCGGGCAGTTCGTCGCCGTCGATGGGGAACAGCCCGCAGAACACCATCGGCTTCGGATCGCGATAGCCGGCGAGGGCGGTGTCGGCCGGGTGGGTGGCGGTCGTCACCGTCTCGCCCGACCGCGCACCGCCCACGTCCTTGATGCCGGCGATCAGGTAACCGACCTCGCCGGGGCCGAGCTCGTCGACGGGCACCGTCGCCGGCGTGCGGACGCCGATCTCCTCGATCTCGTGGTTGGCAGCGGCCTGCATGAAGCGGAGCCGGTCCGACGAGGTGAGCGTCCCGTCCATCACGCGGATCGAGCTCACCACCCCCCGGTACTGGTCGTAGGCCGAGTCGAAGATGAGGGCCCGCAGCGGGGCCGACGGATCACCTCTCGGTGCCGGGATCCGGGCGACGATGGCGTCGAGCAGCGCGGGCACTCCTTCGCCCGTCTTGGCCGAGATGTGCATGATGTCCGCCGCCGGCAGGCCGAGTACCGTCTCGATCTCGGCGGCGCACCGCTCGGGATCGGCAGCCGGCAGGTCGATCTTGTTCAGTACGGCGACGACCTCGAGGTTGTGCTCGATCGCCTGGTAGCAGTTGGCCAGCGTCTGGGCCTGGATCCCCTGGGACGCGTCGACGAGCAGGACCGCGCCCTCGCATGCGGCCAGTGACCGGCTGACCTCGTAGCCGAAGTCGACGTGACCGGGGGTGTCGATGAGGTGGAGGGTGTGGTCGGCCCACGGGACCCGCACGTTCTGGGCCTTGATGGTGATGCCCCGCTCGCGCTCGATGTCCATCGAGTCGAGGTACTGCTCGCGCATCAGGCGGGGGTCGACGGCCCCGGTCAGCTCCAGGATGCGGTCGGACAGGGTCGACTTGCCGTGGTCGACGTGGCTGATGATGGAGAAGTTACGGATACGGTCGATGGGAAGCACGAAGGGCCCAGCGTACCCAAGGCGGACCTCGTCCCACTCCGATCGCCCGGCCTACGGCACCGGTGGGCCCCCGGGGGACCGAACTGCTATCCTTCACTGTCTCCGGTAGTCGATCCCAAGGACGGGGTCCCGGGGACCCGACGCAACCCGTGGCGGTGACGCACGTGTGACGCCCGGGCCCGACGCACCAAGGACGACGAGGACACGACGTGGCAAACATCCGCAGCCAGATCAAGCGCAACCGCCAGACCGTCAAGCGCCAGGCGCGCAACAAGGCGGTCCGGTCCGAGCTGCGTACCCGCACCAAGCGGGCCAACGCCGCCATCACCGAGGACGTGGGGTCGGCCGAGGACTCGATCCGACTGGCCGTCAAGCGGATCGACAAGGCGGCCGCCAAGGGTGTCATCCACAAGAACCAGGCGGCAAATCGCAAGTCGAAGCTCATGAGGCGCGCCGCCCGGGCGACCGCCGACGTCTGAGTCGCGTCGGCGTCCGGTCGCGGGCGCCACCGTGCGATCGCATCGGATCCGTCCGCCCGACGGCCACGGAAGACGCGAATCCCACCGGGGCGTGACGTAGAGTTTCGCATGACCCTGAGCAAGGCCAAGACCACGCCGCTCGGAACGCGGACGTGGTGTGGGACCGAAGGTGCCGGCGAATTCGTGGACCACTTCCTCGCTGCCATGTTCGCCGATCGCACGGCAGACGCCATGACCTTCCTCGAACCCGACCTCGGACGTCGCAGCTACGGCCACATCCGGGAGGCACTCGCGTTCCTCGAGGGTGAGCAGTGGATGTACGTCCCTACCGCGGGTCGGACGCCGGAGGGCTGCGAGGTCGTCCGGTTCGTCCATCTGAACGCACCGTCGGGAACCGCACACCGTGCCAGGCCCATCGCACTGGGCATGGTCGACTTCGAGATCCAGGACCTCGGATCCCGGTCGATCCACCGCATCGGACCGAAGCGGTGGGAGGCGACGGACCTCACCCCCTGACCACCGTGCCCACGACTGCCGGTGGGACGTGGGTGCACCCACCGCCCGTTCAGTCCCCGGTCGCGGCCTCGATCAACCCGGGGCCGTCGTTGCGCACGTTTCCCACTTCCCGACCGACCGGCCGGTGCACCAGCGTCCCCTCCGGCGCCGGGACGAGCAGTGACTCGAGGTCGGGCGTGTCCTCGTTGGCTCCGTCGAGCCACTGACCGAGCACCTCGGGCTCCAGGATGACGGGCATCCGGTTGTGGATGTCCCCCATGTCCGGCCCGGCCGCGGTGGTGATGACCGTGCAGGTGCGCAGCGCGGGCCGCTCCCCGGTGGTCGCGTCCCGGGACCCGTGACCACCCCACCACTGCTCCCACAGTCCGGCCAATGCCAGCGGTCGACCGTCGGCCCGGGTGAAGTAGTAGGGCCGCTTCGCCGCGCCCTTCGCCGGTGTCCACTCGTAGAACCCGTCGGCCACGACGGCGAGCCGGCGGGCGGTGAACGCGGCGCGGAACGATGGCTTGGTCGCCACCGTCTCGGCCCGGGCGTTGAAGGTGCGGTTACCCACCGACGGGTCCGTCGCCCACGACGGCACCAGTCCCCACCGGTAGGAGCCGAGCTCCCGGTGGCCACCGTCCGCGGGGCCGCCCGCACCGCCGGGTACGTCGGCGACGGCGACGACCGAACGCATGGGCCCGATGTTCCAGCTCGGACGACCGCCGGGTTCGACGTCGAGCGCCAACTGCGCGTCGAACACCCGGGCCAGGAAGTCGGGTTCCGAGTAGAGGGCGATCCGTCCACACATCGTGCGTCCAGCCTACGACCGGTCCGGCGCGGGCGGACCGGTCACTTCCTGGGCGGGTAGTAGTAGTAGGGCGCGTCGCACCGGTAGCCGTGGCTCGGACCGCTGACGGGAGGGTCGTCCAGGCGCTGGAACTTGCCCTGGACGATCTGCGAGATGACGTAGCAATTGGCCGGGACCTTGCCCGCCGGATTCGCAGTTGCGATCAGGTTGCCACCGTCGAACGAGGTGATCTTGGCCAGTTGCCGGAGGACCGCACCCCGCGTCGGATGGGCGCCCGCGGCCCGCAGGCCCTGTGTGAACAGTTCGGCCGACAACCACCCGAAGAGGGTGTAGAGGTCGGGCTTGAACCCGGGTGACGCCTTCTGGACCCAGGTCAGGAAGGTGCTCACCGCGGGGATGGTCGACGCGTCCTCACCGAGGAACAGCGATGTGAGGCCCTCCATGTAGGCGCCGTCGATGGCGGCCGCCCCGCCCGAGTCCGGCACCAGTGACTCCGAGTAGGTGGAGACACCGAAGACCAGTTGGGGGTGGAAGTTCTGCTGGTCCAGCGCCTTGACGACGGCGGCCGCGTAGTTGGCCGGCATCTGCTCGAGGAAGAGGATCTTCACCCCGGCCTGGCGCATCGCGATCACATTCTGGGTGAAGTCGGTCTGGGTGATGTCGAATTGGGGGTCGTAGACCACCTTGTAGCCGATGGACTGCATGGCCGCCTTCTCCCCACCCCACTTGGTGATGGCCGACGGTTGGTCGGCGATGAGGGCGCCGGCGCCCCGCACATCGGCCGGGTACTTCGACTTGAAGTACTCGAGCGGCCCGAGCTCCCAGCCCACCGCGCCCGGGTCGGGGCTGAACACGTTGGGCAGGTCGGACAACGCCTGGCTGAGCGGCACGGTCACGTCGGGTAGTCCCGGGTTGGCCGAGACCACCGTCTCGCCATAGCTGTCCTGGAGCGAGAACCCGCCCACGGCGGCGAAGTCCTTCTGGAGCACCTGCTCGTGCGCCTGCTTGTTGGGTGCGCCCTGGTATCCGTCGTCGTAGGAGTCGACCAGGAGCTGGCGACCGTTGACCCCACCCTGGGAATTCACGTACTCGGCATAGGCCTGGGTGCCGACGAGGGCCCCTTTGAACAGCCCCGCGAACAACGTCGACACGTTGCCGATGGTCACCGTCGACGACGTGATGCCGGTCGTGTCACTGAACGCGGATGCCGGGATCCCCGACGTGCCGGCCGTCGACCGGTTGGCCGCCGGTTGCGACGTTGTGGAGGAGCAGGCGGTCAGGGTGCCGGCCAGGACGAGCCCCGTCACCGCCAGAACCGTGGCCTGGCGCCTCCGTCCCCTCCACCGGAGTTGGGCTACTCGTTGCATCGTGGTCTCCCCCTTGTGGTTGCGGCACCGGCAGGTCATGGACCCGTCCCCCCGGAACGGTGCGATCTGGGGAACTCTAGAGAACGGCGGCCCCCGGCGCGTGGCGGGCGGTTCATTCGGACCCCTCGTGGCGCGTACGCATGCGATGGAGAGCGGCGATCTTGTCCCGGTCGATGTTGACGAACTCACCGGTCGCCTCGACGGTCACCTTCCCGTTCTGCAGCAGCACACCCCGGCTGTGGGTCCGGCGTTCGGTGACCTCGGTCACCTGGGCCTCGAACAACGACTCCACCCCGATGAGGGTGGGCCTCCGGTACCGGACGGTCAGCTCGACCGTCGGGCCCGCCGCGTCGGCCAGTACGTTCGCCGCCGTCAGGATGATGTCGAAGGCGGCGGCAAGGGCTGCCCCGTGAACCCACCCCGGCGCACCTTCGTAGGTCGGCGAGAAGACGGCCCGACCACGCGCCACCGGCGGGTCGAACCAGAGTTCGACGGGTGGGGCCAGCGGATTGCACGGACCTGCCACCATGTCGAAGGGCATGGAGTCGGTGAGGCTGGACCGCTCCTCGATCGTCACGTCGTACCCGGCAAACCTCGGCACCGGCTCGCTGTCGTCGGGGACGGCGAACTCCAGCGCGTCCGCCGCCGCTGCGACCCGCCCGGCGACGTCGGCCAGCACGCCGGGTGGCGGTGCGGACGTCACGGTCAGCTCCATGAGGCGGCGCACGGCGGCGGCCAGTTCCTCGCGTCCGCCGCCGCTCCACGGCCGTCCCGGCGGACCGGTCCGCCGGGGCTTCTCGCCCGGACCCGACCCGTCGGGCACAGACACGTCAGCCATGTGCGCCGCCGAACCGCCCGACGAAGTGGGCCTGCGCGTCGAGCACGGCCAGCACCTCGGAGCGGCTGCCCGCCGGCACCCGCAGGACCACCTCGTCGACGCCGAGCCCGGCGAAATGCTCGAGCTTGGCGTCGGTCGGGACAGTGCCGCAGGGCAGCACCTGGGCACCGTCCGGATCCCGTCCGGCGTCGTCGAAGACTCGGCGGAGCCGGGGTATGGCGTCACCCAGGCCCGAGCCCCCGATGGGCATCCAGCCGTCGCCGTAGTCGGCGATGGCGGCGAAGTTGGCGGCGGTGGCGCCGCCGCCCAGGAACACCGGCACCCGACCCCGGACCGGTTTGGGCCAGCTGAAGCACGGGTCGAGGCTCACGAACTCGCCGTGGTACTCGGCCTGCTCGTCACGCCACAGGGCCTGCATGCACAGGACATGGTCCCGGGCCACCCGCCGTCGGGCGGCGAAGTCCACCCCGTGGTCGGCGGCCTCGTCGCGGTTCCAACCGAAGCCGATGCCGAGTACGGCGCGTCCGCCACTCAGGTGGTCGAGCGTGGCCACCTGCTTGGCCAACACGATGGGGTCGTGTTGGGCTGCCAGTACGACACCGGTACCGAGTTGCAACTGCATCGTCACCGGAACTGCCGTGGCCAGGGCCACGAACGGGTCGAGGCTGCGCCGGTAGTCATCGACCCGGACCCCCTCGACGAGGGCCGGCGGAGTGTCGGCCCGGACAGGGAGGTGCGTGTGCTCGGGAAGGTAGAGGGAGGTGAAGCCCCGCTCCTCGGCCTCGCGGGCCAGTTCGGCCGGCGCCAGGTCGCGGTCGGTCAGGAAGCAGGTGATGCCCAGTCGCACGGGCTCAGTCCCCGAGTCCGGCGGCCAACTGCGCCCCGGGGTTGACCATCGGGTCCGCGAACAGGGCGGCGAAGGCGGCCTCCTCGCGGCCGCGGGCCTCGGTGACGGCGGTGCCCCGGCCGGCCAGCATCAACCGCTTGATCCGCCGGGTGGCGTGGCTCGGGAACGAGGCGACGGTGCGGGCCAACTCGAGCGTCTCGGCCAGCACCGTCCCGTCCGGGCAGGTGCGAAGGGCGAGTCCGGAGGCCACCGCGACGTCAGCGGTGATCCACGCCGAGGCGAGGAGGGCGGCGGACGCCTGCTGCCACCCCATCCGAGCCGGCAGGAGCACGCTGGAGCCGGCCTCGGGCGGAACCCCCATCTCGGCGAACGGCACCCGGAGCCGGGCACCCTCGTCCATCAGCACCAGGTCGACGTGGCCCAGGATCGAGAAGCCGAGTCCCATGCCGACACCATGGACCGCCGCGAGCAGAGGCTTGTCGAACCGCTGGAGCAGATCGAGCAGCTCCTGGAATCCGGTGCCGGCTCCCTCCGCACCGGCGCCGGTGGCGATGGCGACCATCTCGTGCAGGTCCTGACCCGAGGTGAACGCCGGGCCACGTCCGGTCAGCACCACGGCGTGGACGTCCTCGTCGTCCAGTGCACCGGACAGGGCACCGGCCACCGCCCGGTACATGGCCGCGTCGAAGGCATTGCGGGCCTCGGGCCGATCGAAGGCGATGACCAGGACCTCGTCGAGGAATTCGAGCTCGATCCGGTGGTCGTCGTGGGGGCTCACGCCGCGCGCTCGCGTCGTGCCGTCACGGGCGGACCACCTGGCCGCCGTCGACGTTGAACACGTGACCGGTGATCCACGACGCCTCGTCGGAAAGCAGGAAGAGGCACATCCCCACCAGGTCCGAGGGCTGTCCCATTCGCTTGAGCGCGAGCCCGGCCAGGATCGGCTGCATGAAGGCGTCGGGCACCACCGTCCGCGACGCCTCGGTATCGGTCGGACCGGGGGCGATGGCATTGGTCCGGATGTTCGATCCACCGAGTTCGTGGGCCATCTGCTGGGTGATCGAGTTCACACCGGCCTTGGCCAGGCCGTAGAACCCGGCGTACATGTAGGCGGCGGTCGACGACTGGTTGACGATCGCGCCGCCTCCCCGCTCCTTCATCGCCGGATAGCAGGCCCGGACGCAGTTGAGGGCGCCGAGCATGTTCACCGACAGGAACCGGTTGAGGTACTCCCAGTCCACAGTGAGCAGCAGGTCGAGCTTCATGCCGCCGAAGATGGCGGCGTTGTTGACCAGGTAGTCGATTCCGCCGAACTCGGCGACGGTCGTCGCGGCCATCGACTCGGCCGTGGCCGGGTCGGCAACGTCGACGGCCACGCCGAGCGCCGAACCCCCCGAGGAACGGATCCCCTCGGCGACGGCGGCTGCATTGTCGGCGTCGATGTCGGCCACGACGACCGAGGCCCCTGCAGCGGCGAGCGCCTCGGCGTACGCCTGGCCGATGCCTCCGGCAGAACCGGTGACGATGGCCACCTTCCCGTTGAAGTCGAACGTCGTGGTGGGTGCAGTGTCGGTCATGATCCGGTCTCCTCGCTCGTGGACGGTGCCGTGGCGGCGGCCGCCCGACGTCGGCTGATGATCTTCTCGGCGGCGCCGCTCATCCCGGTCGACAGGGGCCAGCCGACATAGTGCGTCAGGTGCAGCACGAGTTCGCGCAGCTGCTCCTCGGTGAGCTCACCACGCTCGAGGGCCGCGTCGAACTGGATCTCCAGCAGGCCGGGCAGGTTCTGGGCGGCCAGCACCCCGATCGTCGCCAGTCGACGGTCGCGGAGGTCGAGCGCCTCGCGGGTCCAGATGGTTCCGAACAGGTGGTCGACGGTGACGTCGACGTACGGGCCCTCCAGGTCGGCAGGGTCCACGGTGAACCCGTAGACCTCCTGCATCTTCGCCATGCCCGCGACCCGTGCGTCCGCTGACTCCCCACTCATCGTCTCGTCACTCCCCCGCGCGCTCACGCCGGCTCGGCCAGCGACTTGGTCTCCAGGTACTCCTCGAATCCGGCCACTCCGGACTCACGGCCCACGCCCGACTGTCTATACCCGCCGAAGGGCATGTCGGGACTGAACCACAGCCCGCCGTTGACGCCGACGGTTCCGGTCCGGATCCGGTTGGCGACTCCGACCGCACGTGCGCGGTCCCCTCCCCAGACCGACCCGGACAGCCCGTAGGCCGAGTCGTTGGCGAGCGCCACGGCGTCGTCGTCCCCGTCGTGAGGGATGACGACGAGCACGGGCCCGAAGATCTCCTCCTGGGCGACCCGGGACGAGTTCGGCAGTCCGACGATGAGCGTCGGCTCCACGAAGTACCCGGCACCGAGGCCCTCAGGTCTGCCGCCGCCCAGCACGAACGACCCACCTTCCTCGCTCGCCAGCCGCAGGTACCCCTCCACCCGGTCGCGCTGGCGGGCGCTGATCAGCGGGCCGCACATCGTGCCGGGGTCGGTGGGGTCCGCTGCCGGAAGCATCGCCATGACCTTGGACGTGGACTCGACGGCCTCGTCGAACTGGGACCGCGGGACGATGAGGCGGGTGGTGATCGCGCAGCCCTGTCCGGCATGCGTGCAGACCGTGAACGCGGCGGTGGCGCACGCACCTCGCAGATCGGCATCGGCCAGGATCACGTTGGCGGACTTGCCGCCGAGCTCCAGGAAGACCTTCTTGACGGTTGCCGCAGCGGACGCCATGACCTTCCTACCGGTGGCCGTCGACCCTGTGAAGCTCACCTGATCGACACGAGGGTCGGTGGACAG
>JAKAZC010000241.1 GCA_021826655.1 Actinomycetes bacterium
ACACGGCCGAGGTGTCGGGCCGGTGGGCGGAGCTGCCCCGCCTCTACGACGACGTCGTCGCCGCCCTGCACCGCATCGAGGGGACGGTGGCCGCCTCGTCCCACCAGAGCCACGCCTACACCGACGGCGCCTGCCTGTACTTCACCTTTGCCGCCATCCCCCCCGGCGGTGCACCCGACAGTTCGCCCGGCGGCGCCCCCGGCGGCGCCCCGGACAGCGCCCCCGGCGGTGCGCCCGACGGCTGGGCGGAGAGCTACTACACGGCCGCGTGGCGGGCCATCAACGACACCGTCCTCTCCCACGGTGCCGCCCTCAGCCACCATCACGGCATCGGGATCAACCGGGCCCCGTACCTGGCCGAGGCGCTCGGCGGCGCCTTCGGCGTGCTCGAGTCGGTGAAGCGGGCCCTCGACCCGAAGGGCATTCTCAACCCCGGCAAGCTCGGGCTGGCCAGCCCGTTCGGCGGCGGCGTGTGGACATGACCCGGACCCAGCTCCCCCGGACCCAGCTCCCCCGGACCCAGCTCCCCCGGACCCAGCTCCCCCGGGACCCGGTGCCGTGCGGACCCACCGCATCACGAACGAGAGAAGGCGCACGATGAGCATCCTGGTCATCGACGTGGGCACCTCGGGCGTGCGCGGTGCGGTGGTGCGGCCGGACAGCACCGTCGAGGGCGTCCACCACGTGCCGGTCCTCCCGGACACGCCCTTCCCGGGACTGGTGGAATTCGACGCCCGAGCCCTGGCCGACGCCGCCTTCGGCGTCGCCCGCCAGGCGCTGGCCGAGGCGGGACCGGTCGACGCCGTGGGTATCGCCAACCAGCGGGCCTCGACGATCCTGTGGGACCGGGCGACGGGCGAGCCGGTCGGACCCGGCATCGGATGGCAGGACCTGCGGACGGTGGGGACGTGCCTCGAGCTCCAGGCGGAAGGGCTCAGGCTGGCCCCGAACTCGTCGGCGACCAAGCTGGCCGCACTGCTTGACATGGCCGATCCGGACCGCACCCGGGCCGCGGCGGGCGAGCTGGCCTTCGGCACGGTCGACACGTGGTTGGCATGGCTGCTCACCGGCCGCGAACGCCACGTCACCGACACGTCCAACGCCGGCGTGACCGGTCTGGTGGTGAAGGACGTGACCGGGTGGGACGAGCGGACGCTCGAGCTGCTGCGGATCCCCGTCGAGGTGCTGCCCGAGCTGGTGGACTCGTCGGGGATCATCGGACCGGCAGTGGCACTGGACGGTGCGCCCCCGCTGGCCGGCATCGCCGGTGACCAGCAGGCGTCGCTCGTCGGCCAGGGGTGCACCCGGCCGGGCATGGCCAAGGCCACGTTCGGCACCGGGGGGATGCTGGACCAGTGCACCGGTGCGACCGCACCGGGCCACGCCGGGCGCGGCCCGGCCGGCACGTTCCCCATCGCCGCATGGTCCCGGAGCGGGCGCACCATGTGGGGCGTGGAGGCCATCATGCTGTCGGCCGGCTCGTGCGTCGAGTGGCTGCGGGACGACCTCGGCATCATCGAGTCGGCGGAGGACAGCGAAGCGGTGGCCGCAGCATGCACGAGCACTGATGACGTCTGGTTCGTGCCGGCACTGCTGGGGATCGGGACGCCGGTGTGGGACTACGGTGCGCGAGCGCTGTTCGTGGGCATCACCCGGGGGACGGGGCGGCCCGAGATGGTCCGGGCCGTGCTGGAGGGCGTCGCCCACCGCGGTGCCGACCTGCTCGAGGCGGCCGAGTCCGACACCGGGCTGCCCGTCACCGCGCTCCGGGTGGACGGTGGCATGTCGAACAACGACGTGTTCCTCCGAGCGCTGGCCGACGCCTGCGGCCGGACCATCGAGGTGGCGCCGGTGACGGAGGCAACCACGCTCGGTGCCGCGTACCTGGCCGGCATGGCCGTCGGCACCTGGTCGGACGAGGACGAGGTGGCCGAAGCATGGGCGCCCCGCGCCATCATCGAACCCGAGGGCGATGCCGCCGCCCGGTCGGCACGCCGGTCCCGCTGGCTCGAGGCCCGGTCCCGGGCGGAGCGGACGATCCCCGAGCTCAGCGCGCTCGACTTCTGACCGGCTGGCACCACACCGCCGCACCACACGCCGGCGGACCATTCATCTCGAAGAGAGCAGTGCTCCCAGTGCTTCCAAAGGTTTAGTCAAAGCCATTGACTACGGGCCGGCCGTTTCGATACGGTCCCCGCCATGGACTCGACGGACTCGACCGACACGACCGACACGACCGACACGACGGGAGCTGACCACGGTCGTGCGGAGGCGTCCGAAACCGATTCCGGGAGGCTGAGTCGCCGGACGCTGCTTGCCGGCGGGGTTGGGTTGGGGGTTGGCGCGGTGGTCGGCGGCGGGGCCGTGGAGCTCACCAGGGCACCGTCCCAGTCGAGCCCCGCGCCGGGAGGCGCCGTGTACGACGCCATCGTCATCGGAGCAGGCCTGGGCGGGCTCACCGCAGCGACGGCGCTGGAGCATGCGGGCCGCTCCGTGCTAGTCCTCGAGGCCCGCAACCGGGTCGGCGGTCGCGTCTATGACGTGGTCCTGGACCACGACGTCGAGGTCGAGCTGGGCGGCGAGTGGACCGGCCCCGGCCAGACCCGGGTGCAGGCCCTCGCCCGCCAATTCGGCGTCGGCACGTTCGATTCCTACGCCGACGGCAACAACATCTACTACCGGAAGGACGCGCTGCACACCTACCAGGGCATCCTGCCACCCACGGACGCCACTACCCAGGCCGACCTGTTGCGGATCATCGCCACGCTCAACAGCATGGCCGCTGGGGTGCCAGCCGCTGCACCCTGGACCGCGCCCCACGCCGCCGCCTACGACATCCACTCCACCGCCTCGTGGTTCGCCACCCAGGGGATCACGCCGGAGGCGAACTTCCTCGCCGCCCTGTCGGTCCGCTCCAACTACGGCGAGGAGGCGTCGCAGGTGGGCCTCATGGACGCCCTCCAGTTCATCTCCGGGGTGGGCGGGGACTACGTGACCACGTTGGGAAGCGCGCAGAGCGTCCGGTTCGTCGGCGGCCCCCAGCGGCTCGCCCAGGGGTTGGCCAGCCGCCTCTCGTCGAAGGTGCGGTTCAATTCGCCGGTCGTGGCCGTCGAGCAGGGACCGGTCACGACGGTGTGGACCACCAGCCAGGCGTACCGGGCTCGACGGGTCGTCCTCGCCATCCCCAAGTCGGTCACCGCCGCGGTGCGGTTCGACCCCGCGCTCCCGCCGGCCTGGGCCCAGTACTTCCAGCGCCAGCCCACCGGGGCCACCGTCAAGATCCAGGCCGTCTACGACACCCCCTTCTGGCGAGGCGAGGGCCTGAGCGGCAGCGTGACCTCGGACACCGGACCCATCGAGATCGTCTACGACAACTCGCCGCCCGATGGGCATCGCGGGGTGCTGGTGGGCATGGCCGAGGGCAACCAGGGGCGCTCGCTGTTCGGGCTCTCGGAGGCAGCGCGGCGGTCCGCCGTCCTGGCCAGCCTGGCCCGCTACTTCGGGCCGCGGGCCGCACACCCGGTCGCCTACGCCGATCGGGTGTGGGCCAAGGAGACCCACACGGGCGGTGCCTACGGGTCCTACAACCCGCCTGGCGTGGTGACCGCGCTCTCCGCGATGGTCACCGGCCCCGTCGGGAGCCTCCACTTCGCCGGCGCCGACTACTCGGCAGAGTGGCCCGGGTACATGGAGGGGGCGATCCGGTCGGGTTCGGCAGTCGCGTCCGAGGTGCTGCACACGTTGTAGCGCCCGCCTCATCGGTCCGATCACCGGCGGTGAACGGGGGTCTCCTCGGGATGGGCGGCAACTGCGGCGTTGGTACCGTCCGCTCCTGCCGCACGCTGCCGCACGCTGCCGCACGCTGCCGCACGCTGCCGCTACTGGTCGCTCCCCGAGTGCTTCGGACACGAGCACGGCCTCGGTGCCCGCGCCGTCAACCCGTCCGCCACGAGGCCGAGCACCGTCTCGAAGACCTCGTCGTCGCTGTCGTTGACGGCGGCGAGCTCCTGGCGGATCTGCCAGATGTTGGGGAGCTCGTCCTGACCCACCCGTTGGTACGCGCTGGCCCACGCTGCGTCGTCCTTCTCCCGGCGCTGCCGGTCGAGTGCCAGATAGGACGCCTCGAGGCCGGCCCAGGCCAGGCCGAAGTCGGCGATCGCCCTGAACACGGTGGCCGCCTGGATCCCGTCGAAACCGGCCTCGAGCACCGCGCCGACGATGATGTCGGCAGCCCGGAGCTCAGCGGGGCGCTGCGTGGTCCGGAAGGAGGAGAGGGTGGCGGCGGCCGGGTGGCGCAGGTACGTGGCCCGGATCCGCCTGGCCAGGTCCATCAGTGTCTCGACCCAGCAGGGACCGCGTTCGAAGCCCGCCGTCGACTCTTCGATCAGG
>JAKAZC010000242.1 GCA_021826655.1 Actinomycetes bacterium
CCAGCCTCTGGGGACGTCGGCCGAGGCCGAACCCGAGCGCCTGAGGCTCGCCGACCCCGGGCACCGCTTCGAGGTGATGCGCGAGGAGGGGGTCGTCGGCGAGTGCATCTTCCCCACGATCGGGCTCTACGTCTGGCAATTGCCGGACCCCGAGGTCGGTGCCGCGTCGTGCCGGGTCTACAACGAGTGGATCGCCGACGGCCTGGCGCGCTCGCCGCGCTTCAAGTGCGCGGGGCTCGTCCCGACCTGGCGGGTGGAGGACGCAGTCCGCGAGGTCGCCTGGATCGCCGACGCCGGGCTCGGCGCGTTCATGCTCCCCGCCGTCGCCGCTCCGGACTGGAACCACCGCGACTGGGACCCGCTGTGGTCCGCCATGCAGGAGGCCCGCCTGCCGGTGGTGATGCACCAGGGAACCGGCCACAGCATGTACTTCTACCGTGGCCCGGGCGCCGGTGTGTCCAACCTCGTCGCCACCCAGTCGATCGCCCCGCGCACGGCCACCCTCCTCGCCACCTCCGGTGTCCTTGCCGCCCACCCCGGGATCCATGTCGTCTTCGTGGAGTTCAACGTCGGGTGGCTGGCGTGGGCCATGGACACCGCCGACTACTACACGAAGGCGTTCACGGAGGCCGGTTTCACCCCCGAGGGGAAGCGATGGGTCACCCCCGAGCTGCCCGAGCCGCCGAGCTTCTACATGCGCCGCCAGGTCCACGCGACGTTCCAGGACGACCCGATCGGCATCGGCAACGTCGCCAGGACCGGTGCGGGGTCCCTCATCTGGGGGTCGGACTACCCCCACAACGAAGGGACCTACCCGCACTCCCGACAGACGGTGGCACGCCTGGCGAAGGAGATCCGCTCCGACGACGACGTCGAGCGCATCTTCCGGACCAACGCCGCCGAGCTCTTCCATTTCGACGAGGACGTCCTGGTCGCGCCCCTCTGAGCGAGCACGGTCGGGCGGGCGTCGACGCGGGTCGGAGGCGTGGACCTCGGACACCGAATCGCCGAACCTCCGACCGGCATGCCGCCCGTTGCTCGGGTCCCCCTTCAGCCCACGAGGTTGCGCGCCTCTTCGCGCAGCACGAACTTCTCGATCTTGCCGCTGGCGTTGGTCGGCAGGGCGTCCACCATCCGCACGTGACGAGGCACCTTGTAGTTCGCCATTCGCTTCCGGCACCAGTCGATCAGCTCCCCGGCACCGAGGCCCCGTCCCGGTGCCAGCACCACGAAGGCCGCTCCCACCTCCCCCAACCGCTCATCGGGCGCGGCGACCACCGCCACCTGCGCCACCTCGTCGCGACCGAGGATGACGCGCTCGACCTCCGCCGGAGCGACGTTGAACCCTCCCACGATGTACAGGTCCTTCTTCCGGTCCACCAGGCGGAGGTAGCCGTCGGCGCCGACGTACCCGACGTCGCCGGTGTGCAGCCAGCCGTCGGTGATCGCCTCGGCTGTCGCCCCGGGGTCCCCGAAGTACTCCCTCGTGACGTTGAAGCCCCTCACCCACACCTCGCCGGTCTCGCCGCCGGGGACGTCACGGCCGCCGTCGTCGACGATGCGCAGCTCGAGCCCGTCCAGCGGGCGTCCGACCGTGTGCGCGATGAGATCGGCCGAGTCCGACCCGACGCAGGCGGTCACGGTGCCGTGCGTCTCGGTGAGACCGTAGGCCGTCACCACCGATTCGAGCCGTAGCTCGGTTCGCATCCGCTCGATGAGCTCGACCGGAACCGTCGCGGCGCCGGTCACCGAGAGCCGCAGGCTCGAGACGTCGAACGAGGCCAGGTCGGGGTGGCTGAGGATGGACTGGAAGACCGACGGGGGACCCGGAAGGAAGGTGATCCGCTCCTCGGCCACGACCCGCAACACCGTGGCGACGTCGAACACCGGGGTGGGCACGAGGGTGGCACCGCGCAAGAACGCCGCGAGGACGCCGGACTTCAGGCCGGCGGTGTGGAAGAGGGGGTAGACGAGCAGCTCCCTGTCGCCCTCGCGCAACCCGACCCGTTCGGACCACTGCAGGTAGGTGCTGATGCTGGCGCCGTGGGTGAGCACCGCCCCTTTGGGCTGTCCGGTGGTCCCCGACGTGAAGATGATGTCACTGGGGTCCTCGGGGCCCAGGGCTCGCTCGCGGTCGGTCACGTCCCGCTCGGGCACGGATTCCGCCCGGGCCAGGAACGCGGCGAGGCCGGTCGATCCCTCGGGCACCGGCCCCGAAAGGACGACGGTCTCGTTCAGGGCGAGCCCGGCGACGCCCGCGAGGAGCGCGACGTAGTCGGTGTGGAGGAAGTCGGTCACGGTGAACAGGAGCCGTGCGCCGGCCTTGCGCAGGATCAGGCCGGCCTCCTCGCCCTTGAAGCGCGTGTTGATCGGCACCAGCACCGCGCCGACCGCGTACACGGCGAAGGAGAGGCGGATCCACTCGACTCCGTTGGGCGCCCAGATCGCCACCCTGTCCCCCGGGGCCACCCCGCTGCCGAGGAGCGCCCGCGCCCGCTCGGTCACCTGCGCCTGCATGTCGGCGAACGAGGGACGCTCCGACGCGTCCACCACCGCCTCGAGCGGGCCGAACCGGCGAGCGGCGGCGTGCAGCACTGCGGGGATCGTCCGCTCCTCGGACCCGTCGGACACCTCGGTCTCCTTGGTACTCGATCACACCCGGGTACTCGATCACACCGACGAGCCCGTGCGCCGATCCCGCAGGAACAGCCGATTACCGATGCTATAGAGTCCTGCCCCGATGATGTCGACGGGAGGTGGCGGTTCGCCCCGTCTCGCCGGTCCGGGTGGGCGCGGGAGCCTGGCGTCGGTGCTCGTCGACCACCCGAGCGACGACGCGGACGGGTTGCTGTTCACGATCGATCGGCAGGTCACCGCGGGAGAGGCCCGGTCACAGGCTCGAGCGACCGGTGCCGTCCTGCGCGATGCCGGCGTGCAGCCGGGGCAGGCCGTGGCGGTCAGCCTTCCCAACGGGCCCGAGGCCGTCACCGCCATGGTCGGCATCTGGCTCGCCGACGCTGTCTTCGTCCCGATCAACCCGCGCGCGCCCGAGGCGGAGCGGCGCCACATGCTGGAGGTCACCGGGGCGGCCGCCCTGATCGATCTGCGAGGGTTGACACTGCTCGGCGGGGATCGCGGCTATCCCCCGGGCACGGCATTCATCCTGTGGACCTCGGGAACGACCGGAACGCCCAAGCCCATCGTGCACACGCACCACGCCTACGCCGAGCTCATCGACCGCACCCTGGGCTCGCTCCGTTCCGCGGGATCGGGCCCGTCCGGGGGGTCGAGCCCGTCCGAGGGGTCGAGCCGGTCCGGGGGGCCGAAGCGGTCCGACGGGCCGAAGCGGTCGGGGCGCTCTGCGAGCCCCAATCTCATCCCGACGTCCCTGGCGCTCAATTCGGGCATCTACAACGCGCTCTTCGGCCTGCGGGCCGGCGCGCCGCTCGTCATCATGTCGAGCTTCGAGCCGCACGAATTCGCCGAGCTCGTCCGGCGGTTCTCCATCCGCTCCACCGTCCTCCCGCCCGCGGCCATGGTGACGCTGAACGACGCGAGCGACGTGACCGATCTCTCCCCCCTGCGTTACGTCCGCAGCATCACCGCCCCGCTCTCGCCGCTGCAGGGGCGGCGTTTCGCCGACAAGTTCGGCGTCGTGGTGCTCAACGGGTACGGCCAGGCCGAGATCGGGGAGGTCGTCGGCTGGACCGCCGCGGACGCGAGAGCCCATCCCGAGAAGCTCGGGGCCGCCGGCCGACCCCAGCCGGGCGTGGCGATCAGGGTCGTCGACGGAACAGGGGAGCCGGTCCCCGAGGGCGACGTCGGGCGGCTGCTCGTACGGCCCAAGGAGATGGCGGCCGGCTACGCGGGCGGCGACACGTTGGAAGACCGGCTCGACGCGGAGGGTTTCCTCGACACCGGCGACCTCGCCCGGGTCGACCCGGAGGGGTTCGTGTGGATAGAGGGACGGGCCGGGGACCTCATCAACCGCGGAGGAAACAAGGTCTTCCCCGAACAGGTCGAAGAGGTGCTGCGCCTGTCCCCCGCCATCGACGACGCGGCGGTGGTCCCCCGGCCCGACGGGCGCCTCGGGGAGGTTCCCGTCGCCCTGGTGGTGCTCGGCGAGGGGGCGGACCTCGACTCGGCCGAGCTCGAGCGGCTCTGCCGCGAGCACCTCGTCCCCTACAAGGTCCCGGTGGCCTACGAGCCGGTCGACGAGCTGCCGCGCAACGAGACCGGCAAGCTCATGCGCGGCGAGCTCGCCCGGCGCTACGGAAGGGCCGGACCGGAGGCTGCTGACGGCTGACGCGCGGCGGCACGGCGGCACGGCGGCACGGCGGCACGGCGGCACGGCGGCACGGCGGCACGG
>JAKAZC010000243.1 GCA_021826655.1 Actinomycetes bacterium
GACCACTCGCCCGCGCCCTGTTCGCTGACCGGGAGACTTGGGGACAACGTACGCGAGCGATTGTGGTGGAAACACCCTGGATTTACCGCTCGGGCGGGTACGTCGCTGGGGGTCCGAACCCTTCCACGTCGAATCCGAAACCCTCAAAATTGAGGCGACCGACCCTTCACGGCAACGCAGGCCCCGAGGCCCCGAACGGCGCTGGAGCCGGCGGCCCGTGACCCGGCCGCTGGAGCCGGCGGCCCGTGACCCGGCCGCTGGAGGCGGCGGCCCGTGACCCGGCCGGTGGGACCGGTCTCGGGCCTGCGCCCCTTCCTACTCGCCGATGAGATCGGCGACCCTGCGAACGTCGCCGTCCGACGAGCCGTTCCCCGACGCGTCCGGCTTGGGGGCGACGGGGGGGAGATCGCGCCGTGACCGGATCCCGAGCTTTCGATAGGCGCGCCGCAGGTGCCCCTCGACGGTCTTCTCGCTGACGAAGAGCGCCTTGGCGATCTCGGCGTTCGTGCGGCCGGACACCGCGAGGGTGACCACCCGCTGCTCGCCGGAGGTGAGCGCGTCGGCACCGGTCAGGGCGATCCGCCGGGGTCGGGCGCCCGTGTGCCGGAGCTCGGTCTCCGCGACCGACACGAGTGGCGCCGCCCCGCACTGCAGCGCCAGGTCGGCACCTTGGCGAAGGGACTCGCGGGCTCCCTCGGTCGATTCGCCCAGCCGGTGCAGTGTCGTGCCGAGGTCGATCAGCGCGGCCGCTCGCTCGAGCCGGGCAGGCGTCTCGTGCAGCAGCTGCACCGCTTCGCGCAGGATCGCGGGCCGGTCGGCCAGCGGCGCGACCGTCGCCGCGGTCCGGAGCGCCGACCCGATCACCCAGGGCGACCCGACCAGTCGCGCGCGCTCGAGGTTCTCCTCGGCGAGCCGGACGGCCTCGTGCGTTCGGTGCTGGGCCTCGAATGCCACCACCGCGCCGGCTCGCCAGCACGTCACCGCGGGGTTGTCGATCCCTCCCTCCTCGGCGTGGCGGCCGGCGAGCAGGAGGTCGGCCAGGGCCTCCGCGGGCCGTCCCTGCAGCGCCCGGAGCCGGCCCCGCTGCTCGAGGAGCGCCCGCCCCTCGAGCGTCGAAGGGACGAGGTCCGACTCGTCGCATGTGCGCAGGAGCGCCTCGGACTCGTCGAGATGGCCCTGGGCGGAGAGCGAATCGGTCAGTGCGGCGATGGCCAGCGGCCGCCCGATCCACGGGCGTCCCTCCGTGGCCGCCAGGGCCCTTCGTGCCTCGGTCTCGGCCTCGCCGAGCGCTCCCTGGATCATCAGCGACGTCGCCAGGGCCGTCGAGAGCTCCGCGACGGCGAGGTCGAGCCCGAGCTCCATCGCCGAGGCCCGGGCGCTCTGGGCGTGCCGGCCCGCCTCCCCGCAGTATCCGGCTCGCGCCATGGCGGTCAGGGCCCGGGCCCAGAGCCGGAAGGCCAGCGGGTCGCCGTTCGCGAGCTCTTGCGACGCGATGGCTCGCCGGGCCAGATCGACGACCTCTTCGCCGGAGGCCCGGCGCGATCCGGTGGACCAGGCCATGGCCAGGAAGGCGGTCGCCATGCGTTCGACCCTCGACCCGGTGTTGGGGAGGCGGGCGAGAAGGGTTGCCACGGCACCGGCGGACGCCGCCATGGTCGAGCTCTCCCGGGAGAGCAGGCCGCCCACCACCTCGAGCTCCACCTCGAGCTCGAGGTGGTCCGGCGGCAGGCGGGGGATGACCTGCCTCAGGATGGCGAGGGCCTCCTGGGTATCGGGACTGTCCTGAAACCCCCGCACGAGGAGCAGGGCGACGCGAGCCAGTTGCAGCGCGTCCATGCCCTGGTCGGCGGCCGCACGCAGGTGGCTGAACGCGGTGGGGAGGCCGAGGGCCGCCTCGGCTCTGGCCAGGTCGAACAGAAGGTCCGGGTTCGTCCGCGCCGTCGGCATCTCCGCGAGTGCCCTGCTCAAGCAGCGAAGGGCAAGCTCGGGAGCCCCTTGCCGGAGGGCGAGGTGGCCCGATTGCTGCATCTGTCTGGCCGCCCACTCGTCGCCGATCGGCTCGGCGGCCAGGAGGTGGGGCGCCACGGTCTGCACCGGGGCGTCGCGGGCGCTCAGGCACCTGGCCGCCCCGACGTGGAGCGCCGTGCGTCTCGCCGGCTCGATGTCGTGGTAGACGGTCGTCCGAACCAGGGGGTGCAGGAACCGGATCGGTCGTTCCCGGTGGAGCAGGTCGATCACCGCCAGCTGGTCGACGATGGCGCTGGCCGTCGACACGTCGATCTCCGCGAGCTGGGCGGCGACCACGAGGTCGGCCTGCTCGCCGAGCACTGCCAGCGCCTCCACGAAATCGTGGGCGTGGGGGGGCAGCGCGGCGAGCCGCACGAGCACCGACCGTGCCACGCCGGCCGGAGCGACCTCGGCGATCCGGCCGGCGGCCTGTGCCGACGGCCGGAATTCGTCGGGGGGAAATTCGTGGAGCAGTGCGAAGAGGAGGCTCGGATTTCCCCCGGTGGCGCGATGGCACGCGCGGGCGAAGTGGTCGTGCGGGCGCTCCCCGAAATGGGCGTGCAGCAGGGCGGCCACCGAGTCGAAGCCCAGCGGTCCGACCGTGATGACCCGGGTCGACGGCGTGGTCATGATGCGCTCGATCGGTCCCAGCGGCATCGCGGTCGACCGTGACGGCATGGTCAGGATCATCCGGACCCGACGCCCTTCGAGGCGGCGGGCCAGGTAGTAGAGCCATTCGCTGGACTGGGGGTCGGCCCATCGAGCGTCGTCGACGGCCACCAGCACGCCCGTGTCGGCGGCGAGGGCGTTGAGTTGGGAGTCGAGCCGGTCGAACACCGACGCGGCCGAGGGCGGTGCCCCGACGCCGCCCGCGAGTGCCGAGGCCGGGACCAGGACCCCCTCGGCGAGGGCCTCGCGGATCGACTGGCCCGGTCCTTCGGGCCCCGAGCCGAAGAGCTGGCGGACCACGCCGAAGGGCGAGTGGGCCTCGACGTCGCTGCCGCTCGCCCACAGGACCCGCCAGCCCTGGTCTGCGGCGTAGCGATAGGCCGAGCGCAGCATCGCGGTCTTGCCCACCCCGACCCGGCCCTCGATGACGATCGGTGCGGGTGGGAGCGAGTTCGACCCGTCGAACTGGCCGCGCAGCTCGTCGAGGAGGGACTCCCGCTCCAGCAGGCGCTCGGTCGGCAGTTGCTCGACGAGGATCGCCTCGCCGGACCCGTCGGGCACGACGGTCCGCCGGCGCCGCCGATCGGGTCCGACGGCGCCGTGCGAGGGGACCGGGATCACGTGATCGACGCCCGCGGTCCGTTGCCGGCCGGGCTCAGGACGGGGTCGGACGCCGAGTGGCGGAGTCCGGCTTCCCGCGACGCGACCGCCAACCGTTTCCCACCGCGGCTCGGGAACGGCCTGGCGGTGGCCCCGGCCAACCGGGTGTTGGATCGCTCGGGTTGGGGATCGTGCTTCTCCATCATCCTTCTCCGCCGGGCCGAGTGTATCGGTCGCCCCTTCATTTTGGAAACGGAGCGAGCGGTACCGGTGCGGGTCCCGCAATCGCGCACCAAGCCGTGGTCGGACCTGAACGACCAGGTCACGAGCTTGCCGACTCGAGGATCCGGAAGGAGCGAGCAGATGGGCCGCCGGCAACGGCGCTCTCGGGGGCGACTGTTGCCGTGCTACACCAATTTGAAGGGTTGCGTCGTCTAATTCCAAAGGTCGTGGCTTGCTCTCTGAAGGGCAACCGACGTTCCCCGATCGATATATCGCTCAAATTCCCGGGGTATGCAGGGATCGAGCGCGGCCGTATCGTTCTGTACGACCAATGACGTAGGTGCATCCACTGACACCGTGTCGCGCGCCGCACCCGTCGAACGTTCGGCGACGTGCTGCCCCCGGAGGCCGCAGGCCGGTGGCGGCCCACGGGGCGGGGCCGGTGCCCGGTCGGGCCGTGCCAAGGCCGGCCGGGCGGTGCCAAGGCCGGTCGCGGCCGAAGTCGAGGAAGGCCGGTCGCGGCCGAAGTCGAGGAAGGCCGGTCGCGGCCGAAGTCGAGAGAGGAGGGGCGTGCGGATCAACGTCTGTGACCGGCACCTGATGTTCGGGGAAGCCCTGTCGTCGCTCCTGGCACGACGCGGACATCTCGTGCTGGCGCGCGTCCCGTCCCCGGACGGGGCCCTGGACGTGCCCGACGCCGAGCATGCGGACGCCTGGCTGACCGAGCTCGACTTCCCCGGATACGAGGGGGCCGACGCCGTGCGCCGGCTCCGGGAGTCGACGCCCGGGATCCCGATCGTGGTCCTCACCGCGCGGAGCGACCGGCGTATCCTG
>JAKAZC010000244.1 GCA_021826655.1 Actinomycetes bacterium
TCGAGCTCGACGAGACGGCGGGCGACCTGGTCCGGTCCGGGTTCGACCCGCAGGTCGTCGACCGCGTCGTGCGGCTGGTGGACGGGGCGGAGTACAAGCGCCGCCAGATGCCGCCCGGTGTCCGGATCTCCACCAAGGCGTTCGGCAAGGATCGAAGGATGCCGATCACCAACCACTACCGGCCGGCGCCGTCCGAGGAGGCCAACGACCGTGGATGACGCCCCGACCCTGACGCTCGCCGACGCGGGCGCGCTCGTCGGCGGCTACCGGTGGATGGAGCACCGGCTCTTCCAGATCACGGGCTCGTGGGCCGCGACGTGCGCCGACCCCGCGACCCGGATCCACCTTCTCGAATCGAGCCTGCAGCACGCCTGGCACGCGGGCTTGTGGGCGGACCGGCTTCCGGTCCTCGACCACGTCGACCCGGAGGCCCTCACCGTCCCCTCCGGCCCGGCGGCCCGACCGCTGTTCGACGCCGTCTGGGCTCTCGCCGCCCACGAGTCGCCGGCCGGGGGGGCCGGCAGCCCCGCGTCCGACGTGCGGCGCCTGGCCGCGCTGTACCGGGTGACGCTGCCGCGGCTGGTGGCCGGCTACAGCCACCACCTGGCGATGGCGTCCCCGGTCGCGGAGGCGCCGACGATCCGTGCCCTCCGGCTCGTGCGGCGGGACGAGACCGAGTCGTGGCAGGCCGGCGAGGCCATCCTGCAGACGCTCCTCACCCGGCCCGAGCTCGTCGCGGCGGCGGCCGAGACCCAGCGTGCGCTCGAGACGATCGTGGTGGAGGCCGGGATCGGCACCGGGATCGTCCCGTGGCCCGACGGTGGTGGCGCGGCGGCCCGCGGCGCGCCGGTTGGTGGCGCGCCGGTCAGGTGAACGGGAGGGGTCCCGAGGTGGCCACCTCTTCGAGGAAGCCGAGCGAGACGCCGAGCTCCGCGGCCGCCGCCTGGCACGATGCGAGGTCCTTGCGGATGTAGGGGACGGCGCCGTTGCGGTCGGCTCCGGCGGCGAGGCCCGCCCTCGCGTAGCGCAGGGCGTTGCTGCCGCCGCTGCACACCGCCAGGGCGTCGAGCAGCTTCGCCTTGTCGATTCCCAGCCCGTCGGCCAGCCGGAGCGTGTCCTCGGCAATCTGGGCGTGCGCGGCGAACAGCAGGTTGTTGACCAGCTTCACGAGGGTCGCGCTGCCCGGTCCCCCAGTCGGCACGATGGTGTCGCTGTAGGCGCCGAGCGGCGGCGTCACCCGGTCGACGGCCTCGGTGCTCCCGCCGATCAGGATCCGCAGGCGCCCCTCGGCGATCTCCTGGGCGGACCCGCTCACGGGGGCGTCGACGAAGCGGTCCTCGCCGACGGCGTCGACGAGGTCCCGGACGACCCCGGGCGTCACCGTGGTGTGGTTCACCAGCACCGCCCCGCCTCCGAGACGGGCCAGCGCCCCCCCGGGCCCGAGGGCGACCTCGCGGACCTGTGCGTCGTCGAACATGCAGAGGACGACGACGTCGGCTCCGGCGGCGGCGTCCCCGACGGTGGCCGCCAGCTCGGCGCCCGCCGCCTGCAGGCGGGCCCGGACCTCGGCGCGGCGGGCGAACGCCAGCACGGGCCATCCGCCGGACAGGAGCCGGTGGATCATCGGTTCCCCCATCTGCCCGGCACCGACGAAGCCGATCCGCAGCCGCCCGTCACCCGCCGTCGCCGTCCCGCTGGTCATCGCCCTCCCGCTGCTCATCGCCGTCCCTCTGTGGCGTGCCGGGGCCGGTCCCGCCCCTGACCAGCGGCTCGCCCTGGTCCGGGACCACCCGTGACCCGCCCGGGGCCGGGCGGGTCGCACCCTTGACGCGCCCTGTAAACTGTCGTCACACGGGTCGCGCGCTTCGGGCTCCCCGAATGAGGAAACAGAATGCCGGCCGGCGGCAACCGCCGCCCTGCTACGGGCATTCTACTAGGGAAAGAGCGGGAACCTTGGCAAAGGAACGAATCGAGCGCGATGACGAGGACCTCGTCCGGCTCTATCTGACCGACATCGGCCAGTACCCCCTGTTGACCAAGGACGACGAGGTCCGCCTGGCCCAGGCCATCGAGGCCGGCCGCGAGGCCGAGGAGGACATGGGGAAGGCCACCAAGGCGCTCCCACCCACCAAGAAGCGCGAGCTCAGGCGGGCGGTGCTCGACGGCGAGCAGGCCCAGCAGACCTTCGTGCAGTCGAACCTCCGTCTCGTCGTGTCGATCGCCAAGAAGTACCAGGCGTCGGGCCTGCCGCTGCTCGACCTCATTCAGGAGGGCAACCTCGGCCTCATGCACGCCGTCGAGAAGTTCGACTGGCGGAAGGGCTTCAAGTTCTCCACCTACGCCACCTGGTGGATCCGCCAGGCCATCACCCGCGGCATCGCCAACACGGGCAGGACGATCCGGTTGCCGGTGCATGCCGGTGACACGCTGGCCCGGGTCCAGAAGGCCCAGGCCCGTCTCGAGCTGAAGCTGGGGCGTCCCGCGACGCTGGCAGAGCTGGGCATCGAGGTGGAGATGCCCGAGGACAAGCTCGTCGAGGCGCTGCGGTTCCGGGCCGAGCCGCTGTCCCTCTCCGAGCCGCTCCGCGAGGACGGCGACGCCGAGCTCGGCGACGTGGTGGAGGACCGCTCCGCGGAGTCACCCTTCGAGGTGGCCGCGGTGTCCCTCCTGCCCGAGGAGATCGGTCGCCTGCTGTCGCCGCTCGACGAGCGCGAGCGCGAGATCCTCCGGCTCCGTTTCGGCCTCGACCGGGGCGAGCCCCGGACGCTCGAGGAGGTCGGGGAGCACTTCAACCTGACCCGGGAGCGCATCCGCCAGATAGAGGCCCGGGCGATGTCGAAGCTGCGGCACCCGTCCTCCGATACTGGCGCCCGCGACCTCCTCACCGTCTGAGCCGCGGTCCCGGCGGCGACCCGCCGGTCCCAGCGAGGGGCCCACGGGCGACCCCGGGAGGCCGGCCCGGGCGGGGTACGATGACGCGATGAAGAAGCTCATCGTCCTGGCAGTGCTGGTCGCCCTCGGTCTGGTGGCCGCCAAGCGGCTGCGCACCGCCTGATCCGATCGTCGCCGCACCACCCCCGCGGACCGAAACGCACCGCCTGCGATCCCTGGCGCAGGCGGTGCTCCGCCCCGGAGCGCCTGCAGCCTCCGATGACCCCGGCGCGGCGCCGCCGATCAGGCGGCGGAGCGGAACGACGGGACGGACCGGCTCCTCTGGCCGTGGCGCCAGATGAGCATGGCCGCGCCGGCGAGGGCCAGGCTGGTCGTCACCACGGGAGCGGTGCGGGTCACTCGGTTGGCGACACGGACCGGCTTGGTGAACTGCAGCTCCTCCCAGCCGCGCTCGCGGGCCACCTTGGCGAGCGCCCGGTCGGCGTTGACCACGACGGGGCGGCCGACCAGCTCGAGCATGGGGAGGTCGGTCGCGGAGTCGGAGTAGGCGGCCGAGGCGCCCAGGTCGATGCCGGTGCTCGCTGCCAGTTCCCGCATCGCCGCCGCCTTGCCGGGCCCGTACGCGTACACGGCCATCTCGCCCGTGTAGCGATCCCTGTCGTCGATCGTGCCCCGGGAGGCGATGGCCCCGTCGGCCCCCAGGAGCTCGGCCAGCGGCAGGACGATCTCCTCGGGCGAGGCCGACACGAGGTACACGCGGTCCCCGGCCAGCCGGTGCAGCTCCATCAGGTCGAGCGCCTCCGCGTAGATGATCGGCTCGATCGTCTCGAGCAGGGTCTCCCGGACGATCTGGCGGACCCGCTCGCGCTCCCAGCCCTTGGTCAGGCGCAGCATCGTTTCGCTCGCCCGCGCCAAGCGGTGCTCGTCGGCGCCGAGGTGCAGGTAGATCAGCTGCGAGACGACGGCCCGGAGCACCGTTCGCCGGTTGATGAGGCCGCCCTTGCGGAAGGGGCGGCCGAACGCGGCAATGGAGGCGCGGTCGATGACCGTCTTGTCGAGGTCGAAGAACGCGGCGCGGACCGGCGCGCCCCCGCTCCCACCTGCCGATCTGCCGGTGTCCTCGCGCTCGACCACGAGCTCCATGCTACGGGTTGCGCTGTGGAATACCTCTGCACCCGCCGCGGTGGCTCAATCCCGGGGCACCGTCCGGCCCCGGACGAAGAGGTCCTCCACCGATTCCTCGGCGTCGGCGGTCACCAGGGCGAGCACCTCGTCGCCCGACTGCAGGACGGTGTCGCCCCTGGGGACGACGAGGCGGTCGTCGCGGACCACGGCGACGACGGTGGCGTCCCGGGGGAACCCCAGGTCGGCGATGGCGGTGCCCGCCGCTGGCGAGTCCTCCGCCAGCGTGACCTCCACC
>JAKAZC010000245.1 GCA_021826655.1 Actinomycetes bacterium
CAGTACAACGGGACCACATGGGCGGCGGTGACGAGCCCCGACACCTCGGCGACCGCGGCGAACCAGCTGACGTCGCTCTCGGCGACCTCGGCAACCGACGTGTGGGCGGCCGGGTGGTCCACCGGTGGCACCGCCACGGCCCCGGTCAACCAGACGCTGGTCGAGCACTACGACGGGACGGCGTGGTCGATCGTGACCAGCCCCGACACCAGTGCGACGGTGGGCAACCTGCTGACCTCGGTCTCGGCCGACTCGACCACCGACGTGTGGGCGGTGGGCTCCTCGGTCGGGGGCCCTGCCGCCGCCCCGGTGCTCCAGACGCTGGTCGAGCACTACGACGGGACGGCGTGGTCGATCGTGACCAGCCCCGACGTCACCACGACGGCGGCCAACGAGCTGTCCGGCGCAGTGGCGGTGTCGCCGACCGACCTGTGGGCTGTGGGCTCGGCCAGCCCGGGCACGCCACCCCTCAGCCAGACCCTCATCGAAGGGACGCCGCCGGTCAGCACGACGACGGTCACGTCGTCGGTGACGGCCCCGGTGGTGGGACAGTCGGTGACCTACACGGCCACCGTCACCGGCTCGGCCACGGCGACCGCGGTGGGCACGGTGGCCTTCGCCGACAACGGGTCGGCCATCAGCGGGTGCGGGGCGGTGCCGCTGACCGGTGGTGTCGCCACCTGCACGACCCTCGCAGGGTCGGCCCTCATCCACACCATCAGTGCGTCCTACGGCGGCGACGCCGTCCACCTGGCCAGCAGCGGCACCGTCGCGATCGGAGTGGTCCAGGCCGCCACGACGACGACCGTGTCGACGCCGATCCCGTCGGTGATCGTCGGCGCCCCGACCGCGGTGACGGCGACGGTGGTCGCCACAGCCCCCGGCTCCGGCGTCCCGACCGGCACGGTCGACTTCACCGAGGGGGGCACGTCGCTCTCCGGATGTGCGGCCGTCACCCTGGTCGCCGGGGCGGCGACGTGCAGCTACACGCCGGCGACCATCGGAGCCCACACCCTCGAGGCGGTGTACGGCGGCGACGCCGACTACACCACCAGCACCGCCACCCCCTACGTGCTGACGGTGACGACGGCGTCGACCACCACCACGGTGATCTCGTCGGCCAACCCGTCGCCGGCGGGCCAGACGGTGGTGTTCGGCGCCACGGTGGCCCCGGTCGCGCCGGCCACCGGTGCGCCCACCGGGACGGTGACGTTCGACGACGCGGGGACGCCCGTCACCGGATGCACCTCGGTGCCGGTCACGGCCGGCTACGCGTTCTGCCTGACCGACCTGCCGCTGTCGGGCACCTTCGCCATCACCGCCACCTACGGAGGCTCGACCACCTTTGCCGGAAGCGTGTCCAGCCCACTGTCCCAGGTGGTCCAGGCCGGAGCGCTGACGATCCAGGACGTCCAGTCGGCCAGCAACCCGTCGAGCAGCGGCGTGGTCATGTCGCCGATCGCCCTGGGCTCGGCCGCGTCCGACCCGGCGGCCGTGCCGGTCACCTTCAGCAACGACCAGTTCGCCCAGTCGGTCGGCGTCCTCAACACGGTGTCGGTGTTCGACGGACGCGGCACCGAGCCCGGGTGGACGGTGAGCGCCCAGCTCGAGACCGACTTCGCCAACGGCCATCCGGTCGGACCCCCTGCCGACAACGTGATCCCGGCCGATTTCCTCACGCTGTACCCCGGGGCGGTCACCAGTGCCGAGGGCGTGAGTCTGACCGGAGTGGCGGCCGGCCCTCCGGCCACCCTGTCGACCACGGTGCCGACCACCCTGTGTCAGGCGGCGCCGGGTTCGGGTGGCGGGAGCTACGCGTGCGGCGCCTCGCTGTCGCTTTCGGTCCCCCCGTACGTGGCCGCCGGCCCGTACGGGGCCACCATGGTGATCATCACGTCCTGAGGGGCGGCGTGTGCCCGAATTATTGCACCTGAAGTGAGGAAGAAATCACTCAGGGTGGTGGTGGTTCCGGTCGATATCTCTGCTCGTGCAGGGAAGTCGGACGGGCAGGGCAGGCAGGTCCCCGGGCGGCCGCGTGGCGAGGGTCGTCCTCGACGCCGTGATCGTCGCGCTGACCGGGTTGGTGGGCGTGGCGGCGGTCAGCGGCATGGCCCAGGCGGGCCCGACCGCCGGCGGGGGACCGGGCCAGCGGGCCCAGACCACCCTGACCGTCCCGTCGGACGTCCAGGGGGCCGGACAGGCCGGCGCAGCCGGCGGCCCGTCGACCACCGGCTCCACGCTGCGGCCCACCACGCTGTCGTCGGTCCCGACCACCGCCCCGGCATCGGTCGGAACCGGGGTGCAGCAGCAGATATCGGCGACGGTGGGGCCGGCCCAGGCTCCGGTGACCGGCCCGGTCGGCTCGATCCAGCAGACCGTCACTGTGGCGGTCCGCCCGGGTGGACCGATCCGGATCACCCCGGACCGGGTGGCCGTCTCGCTCCACTGGACGGGGCGCCAGCTCGTCGGGACCCTCGGACCCATCCAGCTGACCGATCCTCGCGGCACGCTGGCCGGATGGCGCCTCGTGGCCCGTCCGGTGGGTGACGACCGGGCCCCGGTGCTGGTGATCCCCGGTCCCCCGGTGGCGCTCGGTGGGCGCCCGTCGGAGGTCACCCAGGGCACGCCCCAGGCGGTCCGGGGCGACGGGTCCGTGCTGATGTCGGCCGCACCCGGCGGCGGTGGCGGCACGTTCGAGGTCACGGCCCAGGTGGAGGTGCCCTACGGGGGCCACGCACCCGACGGGCCGCTGACGTTCGTGCTGTCGGCCGCGTCCCGCCCGGCCGACCGCTAGGCCGACCGCCCGGCCGACCGCGAGGCGGGCCGCCCGGCCGACCGCTAGGCGGGCCGCGCGGCGGCCGCGTGCCGCTCGCCCCGCCACCGGCGGCGCACACCCGGCGACCGTCGTTCCCCCGCCACCCCCGCACGGTCACCGGGTCCGGTCGCGCCCGCCCCCCGACGCCGGCCACCACCGCCCCCGGACCGGCTGCGCCGCACCGCGGCACGGGTCGGCGAGGGCCCTCCGGAGCCCCCGAATCGACCCGATTTCCCACCTGCTGTGAGGGGCCCATCACCCTGCGCGGTTTAGCCAATTCTTACCCGTGGTAACACGTTGACACCTCGGGTTGTCGGCCGTAAGTTGCCGCGTGGACGTGTCGGACCGGTCGGAATTTCCGGACCGTGACGGGGCGGCCAAACGGGGGTCCGGAGTGCGACGGCCAGTGCTGCGTCGCCCGGGCGGAGTCGAGACCTACGGGGGAGGTTGCCGCTGGACAGGGGGGAAACCGTGCATCACCGGTCTGCGTGCCACCGAATTCGGGGGGTCGGGCGGACGGATCTCCACCGGCGACGAATCGCCGGGGGAACCACCGCCCGGAACCGATGCAGGAACCGCAGCCGGCCGTCGGCTCGCCGGCGGACAGGTGGGCGGTGCCACGCACCGACCACTCCGGCGGACAGCCCCAGGGCTCACCGCCAACCATGCATCATCCATCAATGAAAGAAGGATTCATGCGAACGTATAAGAGTAAGGCCACCCGAATGGGTGCCATCGGAGCAGCGGCGCTTCTCAGCGTCACTGGCCTGGGAATCGCAGCGCTGGCTACGCCGGCGTTCGCGGGGACCACTCCGGTACCGACCAACGAGTACTACTCCTTTGCCGGACCGACCGGCTTCGCGCAGGTGGCCACCGTTGGTGCCGCCAGCTCGCCGACGTCGGCCAGCCAGGGCTCCAGCTTCGTCATCTCCAACCCTGGTGGTAGCCAGGCGGTGCCGACGACCAACTCGGGTGTGCCGGTCAACTACATCAGCGGCAACGCCCAGTACTACGAGATCCCCGCGGGGACCACGTACGTCAGCTCGACGGCCAGTGGGCCCCTGACCTGGACCGGTGGTTCGGGCGCGAATGGGATCCCGGCTTCGGGTAGCGCGTCGATCAGCATCACCGAGTGCACCACGGCGACGCAGGCAGGCTGCACCGCAGCCCAGCCCGCCGCGCTCGTGTCCAACTCGGCCACCGCGACCTACTCGGGCTTTGCCGGGCCGGCCCCGACCCTGCCCTACCTCGAGGTGTCGACCGGGACCACCAAGATCCCGGCCGGCTCGACGCTGACGCTTCCCACGGTCGACGTCACCCTGCAGGCCACGGGTGCGGTCGGCTCGACCATCAACTGGAGTGAGTTCGAGTTCGACACCAACGCCAACGTGACGCTGTTCGGAAGTCCGGTGACCGCTGCGGTCGTCGGCTGGACCAGTGGACCGGCCTACACGGGCGCGGCCTACACCGGA
>JAKAZC010000246.1 GCA_021826655.1 Actinomycetes bacterium
CGGGTCGGACTTCCGGGAGGACGACGGCGAGACACAGCCGGGGGTGGCCGTGTTCCTCCTCGACCTGGACGACTTCAAGAACGTCAACGACGTCCTCGGCCACGACGTGGGCGACGACGTGCTGGTCGCGGTGTCGCGGCGCCTGCTCGCCATCGTGCGGCCGGCGGACACCGTGGCACGCCTCGGGGGGGACGAGTTCGTGGTCGTCTGCCAGGTCAAGCGGGGTGAGGGCGAGATGCGGCGCATCGCGGCCCGGATCGACGACGCCCTGGCCGAGCCGTACCGGATCGACGGGCGGACCCTCACCGTCGCCGCCTCCGTCGGCGGTGTGCTGGTGACGGACCGGACGGTGGAGCCGTCGAAGCTGCTGAGCCGGGCCGACGATGCGATGTACGCGGTCAAATGGGGTCGGCGCCAGGCGCGCCGGTCGATGGTCGACTGAGCGAGCCCCGCCTCTCCGTCGCCCTCGTCTGCCCCTACAGCCTGTCCCGCCCGGGCGGGGTCCAGGGGCAGGTGGTGGGCCTGGCGCGGGCGCTCGTCGACCGGGGGCACCGCGTGGCCGTGTTCGCACCGACCGACGGTCCCCACGAGTGCCCGCCCGGTGTCGAGCTGGTGGTGTGCGGGCACTCCGTCGCGGTGGCGGCCAACGGGTCGTCGGCCCCGGTGAGCCTGTCGCCGGTGGCAGCGGCACGTGCCCTGCGC
The DNA here is from genome assembly GCA_021826655.1 of Actinomycetes bacterium. The sequence continues at coordinate 703 of JAKAZC010000246.1, forward strand.
TCGTTGCGCCGGGGCGCCTTCGACGTCGTCCACGTCCATGAGCCGTTCGCGCCGGGTCTGACGACGGCGCTGCTCCTGGCCCGGAAGCGCCCGCCGATGGTGGCCACTTTCCACCGCAGCGGGCCCAGCGCCCTTTACCGGGTGGCCGGACGGCTGGCCGCGCCGGCGACCCGCCGGATGGAGGCGCGTTGCGCGGTGTCGGAGGCAGCGGCAGCCACCGCATCGGACGCACTGGGTGGCTCGTACCGGATCGTCCCCAACGCCGTCGACGTGGTCGGCTATGAGGCGGCGACCCCGTGGCCCTCCGGCGGGCGGACCATCCTGTTCCTCGGCAGGCACGAGGAGCGCAAGGGGCTGGGCGTGCTCCTCGAGGCGTTCGCCGCCCTCGTGGCCGGCGGCCGGGTGCCCGGCGCCGAGCTGTGGGTGGCCGGCGACGGCCCCCAGACCTCCGCGCTGCGCGCCGAGTATGCGGACCTGCCGGGGTGTCGGTGGCTGGGGGTGGTGACCGAGGAGGAGAAGCGCCGTCGCCTCGCAGCAGCGGACGTCCTGTGCGCCCCGTCCCTCGGGGGCGAGTCGTTCGGCGTGGTGCTCCTGGAGGGGATGGCCGCAGGTGCACTGGTCGTCGCCTCGGACATCGACGGCTACCGGCAGGCGGCGGGGGGCATGGCCGAGCTCGTCGCGCCGGGGGACCCCGGGGCGCTGGCCGGGGCGCTGGCAGCCGCCCTCACCCTCCCGCCCGACGAGCATCAGGACCGGATCGCCCGGGCACGGGCCCACGCCGCCATGTCCGGCATGGACGCAGCGGCCGGTGCCTACGAGCAGGTCTACCGCCAGGTGGTGGCGGGCAGGGCGTGACGCCCGCCACTCTTGCCCGCCGCGGTCCGGGCGGCGGGCGGCGGCGCCCTACACTGCTGGGGTCATGGCCGACGACTCCCCTTCCTCCCGTCCCGCGCCAGCGAGGAACCGTCGAGGCCGGCAGGGCGCGCCGGCCGGCGGTTCGGGCAACCAGCCTTCGTCGGGCCGGCGCCCGACGGGGTCGGGCAACCGGGGCGGGTCCAACCGGGGCGGGTCCAACCGTGGCGGGTCCAGCCGTGGCGGGTCCAACCGGTCCGCTCAGGGAGGCGGCCGCAGCAGCTCCAACCGGTCGCCCCAGGGATCAAACCGGTCCTCGTCGGGCCGTCCTCGCTCGGCGGGCGGGCCCCAGCCCGATCCCGTACCGACGGCGGCGGCCGTGCGGGCGGTGGCGGGGGCGTCGGAGGACGACCGGCGTGCGGCGGCCAACGGGCACCGGGCCGTGACCCGCGCCGTCGTCTGGAGCATCACCCCTGCGGTGGTCGTCGGGGCGGTGGCCGGGCTCGTGCTCGGGGCGATCGCCGGGGTGGTGGCCGGGCTGATCGCAGCGGTGGTGGCCGGCGCGCTGGTGTGGGCGGCCGCGTGGTCGTACGTGTGGCGGCGTGCCGACCAGGTCGTCCTGCGGGCCATCGGGGCCCGTCCCGCTGCGCCGGGCGAGCTCAGGCGCATCGAGAACCTGGTCGACGGGCTGTGCGCCACCATGGGGCTGGCCCAGCCGTCGCTGGCCGTCGTGCGGTCGGACCGGCCCAACGCCATGGCGGTCGGTCGCACGCCCGACTCGGCCACGCTGGTGGTGACGGACGCGGTGGAGACCGCTCTGTCCGTCGTGGAGCTCGAGGGCCTGCTGGCGCACGAGCTCGTCCACATCAAGCGGCGCGACACGGCAGTGGCCTCGGTCGTGGTGGCGGCGGCGGCACCGCTGGCCGCGCTGGGCCTGTCCGATGCCGAGCGCGTCCACGCCGCCGTGGGCGAGGACCGCGAGTTCCAGACGGACCGGCGGGCGGCCTCCGTCGTCCGCTACCCGCCGGGCCTGGGCTCGGTCCTGGCCGCGGCGGCGGCCGCGCCGCCCGGTGCGTGGCCGCCGGGAGGCGGGAGGACGGCCGCGCTGACGCGATGGCTGTGGATCGACCCGGTGCTCCCCGAACGGGACCCGACCGGCCAGCTCGACCTGCCCGCCGTACGTGCCGCCGCGCTGGCCGAATGGTGAGCGGACGTCAGCAGCCCTGATCGCCGCCCGCCGGGCACGGCGGCACCGGGAGCCCGTAGAGGCGGTCTCGCAGGCGCCGCAGCAGCGCCGTCAGGTGGGCCTCCTCCTCCGGCGTGAAGAGGTCGGCCAGGAGCTCGCCGACGTGCTCGAGATGCTCGGGGACGGCCAGGTCCATCAGGTCCCGGCCGGCCGGTGTGAGCACGGCGAAGGCGCCACGGCGGTCGTCCGGGCACGCCTGGCGCTCGACCAGGCCGTCGCGCTCGAGCCGGTCGACCGCTCGGGTCAGGCCGCTGGGGGACAACGTGGTCTGGGCGGCGAGCTCGCTCATCCGCAGGCGATGGCCGGGTGATCTGGCCAGCCGGATGAGGATGTCGAACGACAGGCCGGACATCGACTGGCCGGCCAGGGGCCGGCCGGCGAACTGGCGCCGCAGGCCGGCCGCCGACTCCAGGACCAGCCCGACCGTGGTGAGGCGATCGGTGGGTGCCGGGGCGGTGGCCAGATCGGACGGGGCAGCCTCGGTGGTAGTCACGGTGGCGAGCCTACCCGCCACCCCGGCACTCGTTGCAACCGCAACTACTCGGTGTAGGCTGGCCATGTAGTTGCATGCGACGTGCAATGAGATGCACAGGTGGGCTGGCATCCACGCACGGGGTCACGGAGGTGCGTCGGTGTACGAGTTGCAGACCAGGGGCGACCGGGCCGTCGAGGCGGCAGCCGGCGGACTGTCGACGGGGACGTACGAGCTCGACGTCGCCCACAGCTACATCGGGTTCGCCGTCCGCCACCTGGCCGTGGCCACCGTGCGGGGTCGCTTCGCCGACTTCGACGGCGTGGTGATGGTCGGCGACGATCCGACGGGCGCACCGCTGCGGTCGGTGCACGTGTTGATCGAGGCGGGGGGCGTCGACACGTGCAACGCCCGCCGTGACGACCACCTGCGCTCCGCCGACTTCTTCGACGTGGCCACCCACCCGACGTGGACCTTCGCCAGCACGGCCGTGCGGCCGGCGGCGGCGGGTGCCTTCGACATCGACGGCGAGCTCACCATCCGGGGCACCACCTGTCCCGTCACCCTGTCCGCCGAGCTCGGGGGTGTCGTCATCGATCCCTACGGCGAGCTGCGGTTCGGGTTCAGCGCGGCCGGTGAGATCGACCGCCAGGACTTCGGCGTGTCGTTCGGCGCCGTGCTGGACGGCGGCGGCCTGGTGGTGGCCAACCAGGTCCGGATCGAGGTGGAGGCCGAGGCCGTCCTCAGGCGCTGAGGTGCCACGCGGGGCCCACCCGGCCCGGCGGTAGAATCGCCCCATGCCCGACGCCCCACCTGCTGTGCCCGCCACCGGTACGTTCACCGTCAAGCGGGGTCTGGCCGACATGCTCCGCGGCGGCGTGATCATGGACGTCGTCGACGCCGAGCAGGCGAAGATCGCCGAGGACGCAGGCGCGGTGGCCGTCATGGCCCTCGAGCGGGTGCCGGCCGACATCCGCCGTGACGGCGGTGTCGCCCGCATG
>JAKAZC010000247.1 GCA_021826655.1 Actinomycetes bacterium
CGCTGATGGCCGCCGCCCGGAGGGGGTCGGGCCCGGCACCGTATCTCACCCCTCTGGCTCGACCTGGGCGGCGCCACCTTCCTCGCTTGTCGTCCCGTACGGGCCCATCGCCTACGTCATGGCGCCGTGGGCGGCATCGAGAGACTGCTGCATCTGTTGTGGCGTGTCGTCCAGGCCCATGTGGTCGCGGAAGATGCGTGCCGGCGACGCCATGTCCTCGGTGTCGGGCCAGCGGTTGGGCTCCCACAGCCCGCTCCGGTGCAGGGAATTGGCGCAGTGGATGAAGGCCGTGCCGACCGTGAGGAGGACCACGACGTTGGGAGCCAGTGTTGCGACGTGGCACCGCCCGAGCAGCGACGGTTCCGTCGTGACCTCGGCCCGCCCCACTACCCGGAGCGTCGCTCCCACTCCTGGGACGAAGAACAGCAGGGAGGCGCCCGGCGACCGAACGAGATTGCTGAGGGAGTCGATGCGGTTGTTGCCAACAAGTCAATTGCGTCCTGACGGGTTGCTTCGACTCCGCCGGTCGGTCGGGCGGCCGCGGGCGCGGGGCCCGCGCGCCCCGCTTGAACCGCCCCTGCCCCGGACGTGGAAGTACTGCCCGACGGCCTGGGCCATCCCGAGCGCGACGGCAGTGCGGCCGGCGCTGCTCACGGCGATCGACCCTTCGAAGGGATCGGACACGTACAGGGGTTCGATGAGGGCACCTGGCATCTTGCTCGGGGTTGTGAACCACCCCGTCACCCCGGGTCCCAGAAGCAGGAGATGCGGGTAGGCGGCGGCGGTTGTTGTGAGCGGCTGGCCGCCCAGTGTGGCGTCTGTCTGGACGCCGTCGTTGGGGATCTGCCACCCGTGGGCGTTCAGGTGCGCCAAGACGTCGTTCTGCAGCAGGGAGGCGAACGCCTTGCTCTTGGCGGCGAAGGGGCGGCTGGCATCGTACGCAGTCAGGCTGCCGGCATCGAGCGGTGTAGTCCCCGCGTCGAGGTAGATGCCGACAAGCAGTGTGGCGCGAGCCTCGTTGGCGCACTGGTCACGGGCGGCAATGTCGGCGCGTGCGCCCTGTGCCGAGAGCACGCCTGTTGTCAGGTCCGACGCCGTAAGGCGCACCACCTCGGTGGCGATGGTGCGGGACAGGACGACGCGGAACCCCTCGGCAGTGAGCAGGCGCATCGTGGCGAGCGCAATGGCCAGGTTCGTCGGCGCCTCGTAGATGGTCCTTCCTGTTCGGGTCACCCCGGCGCCGCCCGGGTCGATGCTGCCGTGGCCGGCGTCGATGAACACCGTGCGGTGGACGTTTCCGCGAGTCGGCCCGAACGCGACGCACGCTCCGGGCTCGAAGGACCGGCGGTCCACCGGCACGCCGCCCTTGTCGACCCCGGTTCCGGATCGGGGCCTAGCACGCGAACCGTCGGGTCGCCGACCGCTCGCGTTCACAGCCCGGGTCGGGCCCGAGGCGCCAGCGACGGCCGGGTTGGCCACCGTCGAGCTTCCTGCCGCAGTGACGAGGGCGAGCAACACCCCGACGGCAGTGGCATGCCGCACACGGGGGCCACGGAGCGGGCGCAGCCGGTGGCCCGGAGGTCGCGACCGCCCCCGCCACTTCCGGAACGCCGCGCCCGCCACCACGGCCACGGTACGCCGCCGGGAAGCCCAGCGTGCGTCGGGTTCCCGGAGCGCCGGCTGACCCCACCTCCCGACCCGACCCCACCTCCCGACCCGACCCCACCTCCCGACCCGACCCCACCTCCCCGACGCTCCGGCCCGACTCCTGGCGTAGCGCGGCATAGCCTCGCTCTGTGGAGGGTGTGCGCGACGACAAGGTCGAGCCGGTGCCGTCCGGAGGAGGTCCCGGGGGGCTGATCCTCTACAGATGGACCGACCCGGCCGTGGTCGCGCTGGCGCTGCTCGGTCTGGTAGCCGGGATCGGCCAGTTCGGGGCCGTGGCTGCACTGGGGAGCGTGGCCAAGACGTTCGGGCACGTCACCGGCGGTGCGACGTTCGCCGACGAGGTCGGCCTCTCGGGGACCCTGTTGGGCGTTGGCCTGGCCATCATCCGTGCCGCGTCGTTCCTGGGGCTCCCGCTGGCCGCGCTCGCCGACCGGCTCGGACGGCGTCCTGTGCTGATCAGCACCACCGCAATCGGCCTCGGTCTGACGGTGCTGACCGTGGTGAGCCCCAGCTACTGGTGGTTCGTGGTGATATTCGCCATCGGACGGCCGTTCCTGAGCGCCACGGTAGGGCTCACGCAGGTGGGCGCAGTCGAGCTGACGTCGTCGGCGCAGCGGGCCAAGGCGGTATCGCTGGTGGCGGCCGGGTACGCGGTGGGCGCGGGCCTGACGGCGATCATCCACAGCCTTGCAGCCAAGTCGCTTGGCTTCCGCGGCATCTTCGCCCTGGCAGCGTTGCCGCTCGTGCTCTTCCCATTGGTTGCCCGGCGTGTGGTTGAACCCGACCGGTTCGCTCGGGAGCGGACCGCCGACGCCCAGCCGGTGCTCGGGCCGGTGGCGCGCCCGTTCCGCCGCCGGCTGCTCATCGTGGCCCTCATGGCATTCGCGGTGTCGGTCATCACCGGCCCGGCAAACACCCTCGTCTTCGTCTACGCCCAGAACTTCCTGCACCTGGGGGGCATCGTCACGAGCGGCATGGTGGTGGCGGCGGGGGTGGCGGGGCTCGGGGGCCTCTTGCTCGGGCGGTGGCTGGCCGACCGAGTGGGGCGGCGCCCCACGGTGGCGCTGGCTGTGGCGGCGATGGCGGTGTCGGGCACGATCGCCTATTCCGGCTCGTCCTGGGCCCTCTTCGTCGGGTACGTCGCGGGCGTCAGCTCCGGCGCTGTCTTCGCGCCGGCCGGGGGAGCCTTGGCCAATGAGCTCTTCCCGACGCAGGTCCGAGCCTCCGTGGCAGGGTGGTACATCGGGGCAGGGGTGGCGGGTGCGGTCGGCGGCTTGCTGGCGTTCGGAGCGGTGGCCGACGTCGGCCGGTCGGGCAACCACGCCGGCCTGGCTGCCGCGGTCGTGTTCCTGCCCATGGTGCTGGCCACGGGGCTCCTGCTGCTGCTGCCCGAGACCAGGGCCCGGGAGCCCGAGGAGCTCTGGGGGGTGCCCCCAGGCACCGGCGCATCACCGGGCGAAGAAGTGCACGCCCAGCCAGATCCACCCCGCGACCACAAGCAGGCGAACCCACCGGCTTCGGTTGAGCAGGGCGGCGGAGGCCCGTCCTGGGCGACGGACCGTCTTCCCGGCGAGCCTCCAGCCTCGGAGGGCGGCAAGCTCTGAGGCCGCCGCGGCCAGGGCGACGAACGCCCATACGCCGTACACGCTGAAGGCCCAGGTCATGACCGGACCAGCCACCAGCCGCCGGCGAGCCACCCGAAGAACGCCGCCGCCTCGACGGCACGGTGACGGAAGAGCACCTCGACGCCGGAGCTGATGGTGGGGTAGCTGCTGCGGCTCCCGCCGTGGAAGTAGGAGGCGAGCTCGACCGCGACGACGACCGCGGAGAGCGCGAGCCACGGGACAGCGGTCGCGGAGGGGACGTGGTCGGCTGAGCGCCCGGCCGGGATCCCGCCCGGTGCCCGCACCCGAGGTGCCCCAGCACGGCGACGGAGCACCACCAAGCCACAGAGCCCGGCGGCCGGGACCGCCACGGCCGCGTAGGCCTGCGAGCTAAAGGGTGCCGTGCCCGACGCCCAGGCGGCATAGGTCCCGGCCCCAGCCACGACCAGTACCACGACCAGCGTGGCCGGGCGCGCCGCGTGCCGCTCAGCAGCCGTGCGTGCCGCTCCCTGAGGCAGCGCCGCCGCGTTCGGCCGAGGCGCACGTCCGGGCTCTGGATGGCGCCGCCATGCCGGCGCGGTCGGCCGCGCCGAGCGGATCGATCTCGAGCCGGACACGCACCGGGAGATGGTCCGACCCGGACGCCGGCAGCACCCGGGCCTCGGCCACGCGGAGCGGCCCGCGCACCAGCACGTGATCGACGTGGCTGTGCGGGCGCCATGCCGGCCACGTCTTGGCCCGCAGCGCCCGGGACCATCCGGGGAAGAATGCCGTCACGGGAGGACCCCAGAGGTTCATGTCACCGGCCAGCACGGCGGGCCCCGGCCCGATGGTCGCCCGGAGGTGGCGCCGCAGGCGCAGGTAGTGGCGGAAGGCTCCGTAGGTGATGTGGGACATGTGCGTGCCCACCACGGTGACCGCGAACGGCCCGACCTGCACGGACACGATGTCGCCGGCGGCTAACAGGACGTAAAGCTTCGAGC
>JAKAZC010000248.1 GCA_021826655.1 Actinomycetes bacterium
CCCATGTTGGCGAACACGCTGGGTCGCAGGAACGGCTCGGCCACCGAGTGCTCGGCCTCCTTGACCTGCAGCACGAGGGGATCGCCGCGGTCACGTCCGATGAACAGCCCCACCCAGCACCGCGTACCCACCGATCCGACCCCGACCACCTTCCGGGCCAGGTCGACGAATTCGTAGCGCGACAGGAGGTGCTGGCGGTCGCCGGACAGCGTGGACCGGTACTCGGTGAGCGACCTGACCAGCCCGCTGACCACCTCGTCGGCCCGGGCGGGATCGAAGATCTGGTCGGCCGGGGTCAGGAGTGGCGGGTCGGCGCGGAACCGCAGCCGGCCGTCGACCTCCTCGGTCAGCTTGGCCACCGCCCGCAGGTGATCCTTGCTCTTCGCCTTCTGCACCCGAGTCATGAAGGAGTCGAGCACCTTCTTGCCGGCCTCTCCCCCCCACCGCGACCGGAGCATGCCGGCATCGAGCCGCACGTACCAGAGGTCGAGGTTGCGCATGCCGGCGAAGGTCCCGATGGCGTCGCGATAGCCCTTGGAGGACAGTGCCACCAACCTGGTGCGCAGCGCGTCGTCGAAGCCACGGGACCGGGCGGCCACCTCGATGCTGGCGGCCAGGCGCTTGAGGTCCCACTCGAACGGCCCGGGCAGGGTCTCGTCGAAGTCGTTTACGTCGAAGATCATGTCGCGCTCGGGTGACGCGAAGCCGCCGAAATTGACCAGGTGGGCGTCGCCGCACAGCTGCACGTCGAGGTGGGAGTGCTCCTCGTGGGCCAGGTCGGCGGCCATCACCGCCGCGGCCCCCCGAAAGAACGCGAACGCCGAGGCCGCCATGCGGCCGTAGCGGATCGGCACCAGGTCCGGCACCCGGGTCGTGGCCTGCAGGGCGAGGATCTCGAGCGGGTCGGTACGGTCGGCCGGCGGGGACCACTCGCCGTGTCGGGAGCGCGGGACGAGCTCCCGGGCCTTCCGGCCGTGGACGGCTCGTTCCTCCGGGGTGGGCGGCGTCATGCACCCATCCTGTCACCGCCGTGTGCGGACGACCACCGGAATCCGGTCACGGCCCGCCGTCGGGCCGGCCGGAGGTCGGGGGCGCTACCTGCGCGCCTTGCGCCTCCGCCCCAGCATGATCACCAGCCGGTCGATGAGCACGCCGAGCAGGGCGGAGATCAAGATGACCCAGATCAGCGACGAATTGTGGGAGAAGAACACGAAGTTGACCTTGACGGAGGACGAGTTCCCCACGACGAAGGCGATGAGGAGGATGAGGCCGAGGCCGAAGACCGACAGGCGGACGATGTCGCGCGTGTCCCGCTTGCCCGACGACGGGGCCCCGGGTGCCTTCGGTTCCTGTGCCATCTGCGGTTCCTCCGTGTGGCCGGTGCGGACAGGTCCGACAGTACCCGGCGGGGCCGGGGCCGGCCGGGACCGTCGGCGGCGTCAGCCCAGCAGCAGCAGCGTGGCCCGGTGCGCGAAGTCCAGGATCGGGCCGGGGACGATCCCGAACACGACCGTGAACGCCACGCACAGGCCGATGGCGACCGCGGTGAGGCCGGGCACCGGGACCACGCCACGGGCCTGGACCTCGGCGGACGGCGGGGCCTCGGTCAGGACCTGCAAGCCGACGATCGGGTCGGCGGCGGTCGCGCCCCGGCCCGTGGCGGCCGGGCCACCCGGCGGCGGCGGGTCCGCAGGTGCCGGTCCGTCGTCCCCGAACGTGGCCTCCACCGCGTCGCCCAGGTCGCCGACCGGCGAGAACATGGTGACCGCCAGCCGGAGGTAGAAGAAGGCGGCCACCGCGGCCGACGCCATGGCGACCACGGCCAGCCCGTAGCCCTGGTCGGCGACCGACGCCTCGATGACACCCAGCTTGGCCAGGAACCCGGTGGTGAACGGGGCGCCGGCCTGTCCCAGCAGCAGCACGGCGAAGGCCAGCGCCAGGAGCGGCTGCCGCTTGGCCAGGCCCCGGTAGTCGGTGATCGACGAGCGGGTGTCGCCCGGTCCGGCCACCACGGTGATCACCGCGAAGGTGCCGATCACCAGGAACATGTAGGTGAACAGGTAGTAGAGCGAGGCCGACACACCCCGCGCCGACACCGCCTCGACGCCCAGGAGGATGAAGCCGACGTGGTTGATCGACGAGTAGGCCATCATCCGCTTCAGGTCGCGCTGGGTGAGGGCGACCACCGCGCCGAGGACCAGGCTGAGCAGGGCCAGCATCCACACCACCGGCTGCCAGTCGGCCCGCACGGTCGGGAACGAGGTCACGAACACCCGCAGCAGGGCGGCGAACGCCCCCGCCTTGGCCACCGCCGCCATGAATCCGGCGATGGGCGACGGGGACCCCTGGTAGACGTCGGGCGACCACAGGTGGAACGGCACTGCGGCGATCTTGAAGCCGAACCCGACCAGCAGCAGGGCCAGGCCCCCGAGCAGCACACCGTTGTGGAGGATCACGTGGCGTGACAGGTAGTCGGCGATCTGGGGGAGGTTGGTCGTGCCGGTGGCGCCGTAGGTGAGGGCGATGCCGTACAGGAACACGGCCGACGAGAACCCGCCGAGCACGAAGTACTTGAGTGCCGCCTCGCCCGACTCGGCGCGCCGGTGGTTGAAGGCGGCCAGGACGTACAGGGCGATGGACAGGATCTCCAGTCCGAGGAAGACCACGATGAGGTCGTTGGCCGCCCCCATCATCATCGCGCCCGACGCCGACACCATGGCCAGCACCTGGAATTCGGGTCCGTCGATGCCCTCGCGCTTGAGGTAGCCGTCTCCGATCAACGCGGTCAGGAGCATGGCGATCGAGACGGTGACCTGGACGAACACGTCGAAGCCGTCGAAGGCGACGGCCCCGGCGATGGTCACCTGGGGGCCGTGCGTGGCCACCCGGTCCCACTGGAACAGGGCGGCCACCAGCGCGGCGACCGACACGGTGGCGGCCACCAGGGTGCCCGAGCGAACGTCCAAGATCCGGCGGAGCAGCGAGGACACCAGCATCAGGCCCAGCGCCCCGCCGAGCATGATCAGCATGGGCAGGATGCTCAGGTAGTCGATGTGGGGCACGTGGATGGTGGGTGCCGCCGAGGTGGCGAGGAGCGCCGTCATCTCGTTCCGCCCGACGTCGGGACCGGGGCCGCCGGTGACGCGCTGTTCCCCGTGGTGCGCACGGCGACGAGGGGACGCTGGCGCAGTCCGGCCGGAACCGGGGTGTTGGTGACCTGGTCCACGTGCACCACCAGGCGGTTCACCGACGGGGTGATCCGGTCGAGGACCGGCTTGGGGAACACGCCGAGCAGCACGATGAGGATGATGAGCGGGGCCACGATGAGCCGCTCGTTCAGTGACAGGTCGCGGGTGGTCGAGTCCTCCTCGGTCGGCTCGCCGTGGAACACCTGCTGGTAGCCCCAGAGCAGGTACACGGCGGCGATCACCACGCCGGCGGTGGCGGCCACCGCCCACCACCGGTGGGCCACGAAGGTACCGATCAGGATGAGGAACTCCCCGACGAAGCCGTTGAGGCCCGGCACCCCGATCGACGCCAGCATGGCGAGCGTGAAGACACCGGCCAGGACCGGCGCGGGCGACTGGAGTCCCTTGAGCGAGCCGATCTGCCACGTCTTGCGCCGTTCGTAGATCCAGCCCACCAGGATGAACAGGGTGGCGATGACCAGGCCGTGGTTGACCATCTGGAGCACGCCGCCGCTCAGCCCCTGGCTGTTGAGGGCGAAGGTGCCGAGGGCGATGAAACCGATCTGGGCCAGCGACGAGTAGGCCAGCAGCCGCTTCAGGTCGCGTTGGGCGCAGGCCACCAGGGCGCCGTAGGTGATGCCGATGACCGCCAGGGTGAGCAGGAGCGGCGCCAGGGTGCGGCTCGCCTGGGGGAACAGGTTGAGGTCGAACCGGACGATGCCGTAGGTGCCGAGCTTGGCCATGACCGCCACCAGGAGGATGGCGGCCGCGGTCGGCGATTCGGCGTAGGCGTCGGGCGACCAGGTGTGGAACGGGAAGATCGGCGCCTTGACCGCGAACGCTGCGGTGAAGGAGAGGAACAGGAGTACCCCCTCGGTGCCCGACAGGTGGGTGTGCATGAGCGCCGGCAGCGCGAAGGTCAGCACCCCGGTCTGCGACTTGTGGATGAAGGCGATCGAGACCACGCCGACCAACAGGAAGGCCGAGCCGGCGAACGTGTACACGAAGAACTTGATCGCGGCGTACCCG
>JAKAZC010000249.1 GCA_021826655.1 Actinomycetes bacterium
GATTCAGGAGCCGAAACCAGTGCAGAGCTCGAGATCCTGCGCATCAGGCTGGCGGAGGCGGACGAGGAGGTGCAGTCCCTCCGGCGGCGCCTCCACGACAGCCCGGGGCGCGTGCAGGCGCTCGAGGAGCGACTCCTCGAGTCGAAGGGCCAGCTCGCGCATGCCGTCTCGCAGAACGAGAAGCTGACCTTCACGCTGCAGCAGGCGAAGGAGCAGCTCAACGCCCTCCGTGAGGAGGTCGAGAAGCTGACCCAACCCCCCGCGGCGTACGGGACGTTCCTCGCGCTGAACGAGGACGGCACCGTCGACGTGTTCTCCGGCGGGCGCAAGATGCGGGTCGCTCTCCACCCCGACATCGACCCAGCGGTGATCCGCAAGGGGAACGAGGTGGTCCTGAACGAGTCCCTCAACGTGGTGCTCGTGCGCGAGGGCGAGATGGCCGGCGAGGTCGTCACCCTGAAGGAGATGCTGGCCGACCGCCGGCGGGCACTCGTGTACGCGCGGGCCGACGAGGAGCGCGTGGTGGAGCTGTCCGAGGAGCTCCTCGGCGTGCACCTCAGGGCCGGGGACGCGGTGTTGATGGACTCGCGGACCCAGCTCCTCATCGAGAAGCTCCCGCGCCCCGAGGTCGAGGAGCTCGTGCTCGAGGAGGTCCCCGACGTCACCTACGCCGACGTGGGCGGGCTCGACACGCAGATCGAGGCCATCACCGACGCGGTCGAGCTGCCGTACCTCCACCGGAAGCTCTTCACCACCTACCGGCTGCCGGCGCCGAAGGGGATCCTCCTGTACGGCCCGCCGGGCTGCGGCAAGACGCTCATCGCCAAGGCGGTGGCGAACTCGCTGGCCAAGAAGGTGGCGGAGGCGACCGGGAACAAGGACATCCGGAGCTACTTCCTCAACATCAAGGGCCCCGAGCTCCTCAACAAGTACGTCGGGGAGACCGAGCGCCAGATCCGCCTGGTGTTCCAGCGGGCCAGGGAGAAGGCCGACGAGGGCGTCCCGGTCATCGTGTTCTTCGACGAGATGGACTCGCTCTTCCGCACGCGCGGGACCGGGATCAGCTCGGACATGGAGTCCACGATCGTGCCGCAGCTGCTGGCCGAGATCGACGGGGTCGAGGCCCTCCGTGACGTCATCGTCATCGGTGCCTCCAACCGCGAGGACCTGATCGACCCGGCGATCCTGCGCCCCGGCCGGCTCGACGTGAAGATCAAGATCGAGCGCCCCGACGAGGCGGCGGCGGCCCAGATCTTCGCCCGCTACCTGACGCCGGACCTGCCGATCGAGACGAGGGAGATCGAGCGGCTGGGCGGCGGCGACCCGTCCAAGGCCGTGCAGCACATGATCGAGGAGACGGTGGCCGAGATGTACCGCTCCGACGACGACAACCGCTTCTTGGAGGTCACGTACCAGAACGGCGACAAGGAGATCCTCTTCTACCGGGACTTCTCCTCCGGCGCCATGATCGAGAACATCGTGCGACGGGCGAAGAAGCTCGCCATCAAGAGGGAGATCGCCTCCGCCGGCTCCGGGATCCGGGCCGAGGACCTGCTCCACTCGATCCGCCAGGAGTACAAGGAGAACGAGGACCTGCCGAACACCACCAACCCGGACGACTGGGCACGGATCTCGGGGAAGAAGGGGGAGCGGATCGTGTACGTCCGCACCCTGCTCACCGACGAGCGCGAGGTCCACGGCGGCCGCTCGATCGAGCGGGTGGGCACCGGGCAGTACCTCTGAGGGCGCTTCGAACTAGGGTCGGCGCGTGGCCATTCCCAAGGTCTGCGGGATCGAGACCGAGTTCGGCATCCACACCGTCGGCGGTGAGGGGAACCCGATCACCGCGTCCTCCGTGCTGGTGAACGCGTACGCATCGGGAGCGGACCGGCGTACGGGATGGGACTTCGAGGACGAGACACCGGGGAACGACGCCCGGGGGTTCGCGCGCGAGGGGTCGATGCCGCCGATGGTCGAGACCCATCTGGCCAACACGGTCCTGACGAACGGGGCCCGCTACTACGTCGACCACGCCCACCCCGAGTACTCCACCCCCGAGTGCTCGGACGCGCTCGAGGTCGTCGTCCACGACAAGGCCGGGGAGGAGGTCCTCCGGCGGTCCATGCTCCTCGCAGCGGCGATGTTCCCCGACGACCCGGCGGTGGTCGTCTACAAGAACAATTCCGACGGGAAGGGCAACTCCTACGGCTGCCACGAGAACTACCTCATGGACCGCGACGCCCCCTTCGCGCAGGTCGTCACGGGCATCGTCCCGCACTTCGTGACGCGGCAGATCTTCGCCGGCGCCGGGAAGGTCGGCGTGGAGACGCCGGCGCTCGACCCGGACCGGGTGCCGTTCCAGATCTCGCAGCGGGCGGAGTTCTTCGAGGAGGTGGTCGGATTGGAGACCACCCTGAAGCGGCCGATCGTGAACACCCGCGACGAGCCGCACGCCGACCCGAAGCGGTTCCGCCGACTGCACGTGATCGTCGGCGACGCGAACCTCTCCGAGGTCGCCACCTTCTTGAAGGTGGGGACGACGGCGCTCATCCTCGCCATGCTCGAGGACGGCGCGCTACCGGCCCGCGAGCTGACACCGGCCGACCCTGTGCGCGCCATGCACCACGTGTCGGCCGACCTCGCGCTCTCCCTTCCGATCGACCTCGTCGACGGCTCGACGGCCACCGCCCTCGACATCCAGTGGGAGCTGTTCGGCGCAGCCCGCCGCTACGCGAAGGAGCGGGGCCTGGGGGCCCTGGGCGACGAGGCCGTCGCGGGCCGCCTGCTCGACCGCTGGGAGGCCGTCCTGCACGGGCTCGAGTCCGATCCCGCGAGCCTGAGCAGGCAGCTCGACTGGGTGGCGAAGCACCAGATGATGGAGGCCTACCGGGAGCGGCACGGCTGCAGGTGGGACGACGGCAGGATGGCCGCGCTCGACCTGCAGTACCACGACTTGCGCCCGGAACGCTCCCTGTACGCCCGCCTCGGGATGGAGCGCCTGGTGTCCGACGAGACGGTCCGCGAGGCGGTGACCGTGCCGCCCCGTTCGACGAGGGCCTGGTTCAGGGGCACCTGCCTGGCCCGATGGCCCTCGGCGGTCATCACCGCCAACTGGGACTCGCTCGTCTTCGACCTTGGTACCGATCCCCTGCGCCGGGTCCCTATGATGGACCCACTCAAGGGAACTGCCGAGCACACGGCGGCGCTGCTCGACGGCAGTGCCGATCCGGCCGAGCTGTTGGAGAGGTTGAGCTCCTGAGGGGACGAGGACATGGCTGAGCGAGAGCAGAAACGGAAGAGCGCCCCCGAGCGCACCGAGGTGCCGGTGGCCGAGGACGCCCCGGCCGCTTCTGCGCGCGGGGACAAGCTGAAGGCCGATCTCGACGATCTGCTCGACGAGATCGACGAGGTGTTGGAGGACAACGCCGAGGAGTTCGTCAGGAACTACGTGCAGAAGGGGGGGCAGTAGTCCCCCGTGCTGCTTCCCATCTTCTCGCCCGGTGACGACCCGGGTCCCGACTTCGCCGCGCTGCTCCGCCGTTCCAGCCTGCCCACGCCCCCGATGAGCACCGAGGGTGCCGTGCCCATTCGACACGGCACCACCGTCGTCGCCCTCCGCTTCGCCGACGGGGTGGTCATGGCCGGGGACCGTCGGGCCACGGAGGGGCACTCGATCGCCCACCGGGCCATGGAGAAGGTCTTCCCCGCCGACCGGTGGTCGGCGGTTGCGATCGCCGGCGCCGCCGGTCCGGCGGTGGAGATGGTCCGGCTCTTTCAGGTGCAGCTCGAGCACTACGAGAAGGTCGAGGGGATCTCCCTCAGCCTCGAGGGCAAGGCGAACCAGCTCGCCCAGATGGTGCGAGACCACCTGCCGATGGCCATGCAGGGACTGGTCGTCGTCCCGTTGTTCGCCGGCTTCGACGACCGGCGCGGGACCGGCCGGATCTTCACCTACGACGTGACCGGCGGTCACTACGAGGAGGCGGACTTCCAGGCCACGGGCTCGGGCGGCAGGGACGCGCGCACCACCATCAAGCTGGGCTACCGCGAGGGCCTCACACGAGCCGAGGCGGTGGAGCTGGCGGTGGAGGCGCTATACCAAGCGGCTGACGAGGACTCGGCGACCGGAGGGCCGGACCTCGTCCGGGGGATCTACCCGTTGGTGGCCGTCGTGACGGCCGACGGGTACCAGGCGGCCGACGCACCATAGGTG
>JAKAZC010000250.1 GCA_021826655.1 Actinomycetes bacterium
CACGGCGCAGCCCGGTCCCGGCGTCGAGGAGCAGTGTCGGGTGCTCGCCGTCGTGGGCCAGGGCGAGGCACGAGGTGTGGCCGCCGTAGCGGACGAAGTCCTCTCCGGGGGCCGGCGTCGAACCACGGGTGCCGCAGACGTGGAGCCGCAACGCCCCGCCTCAGCCGGTGACTTCGCGACGGTGGCCGGCGGCCAGCGCCTGAAGTTCGGCCCGCTCGAGGCCCTGTGGGGCGAACGAGGCCACGCGACACGCGGTCACCGCCACCAGCGTGGAGGTGCGCGTGCCTCCCTCGAGATGCGATCGCTCGCCGAGGATGGCCCCCGGCCCGTACTCCGCCAGGCGCTCGCCGTCCCGCTCGACCCGGAGGACGCCGTCGAGGAGGAGGAAGGCGTCGTCACCGGGTTCCCCCTGGCGGACGAGGACGGAGCCCGCCTCGACCTTCACGATCCGCGGCTTGGCCGATCCGGCCATGACCCGACCGGACAACGAGTGCTCGAGCGCGGTCTCGACCGCGGTGACGAGCACCTCGGAGTCCTCGTCGCCCCATGGGCTGTGACGGCCGAACGACTTGGCGTACCAGTCGCGAAAGTCCGTCAACCCGGACTTGTGGACCAGGCGCCCGTCGGACCCGTAGATCCAGTGGCGGGGGAACCGGCTGGCGCCGACCATGGCGAAGTCAGCCCTTCCGTCGGTGTGGAGGGTGAGCGACAGTGTGGTCCATACCAAAGGGGCGCGCCATTGCACGAACGGTCGCCGCCGGACCCGCCGGGGCGCCGGCAGCCCGGTCCGGCCTCCCGACGTCTGCACGAACCGCACCCAGCCCTCGCCGTGCTCGGGCTCCCTTTGGATGTCCTCGAGCTGGAACGCCTCGAACCGGTGGTGCAGCCCGGCGACGCTGACGGTGGTCGACCCCATCGCGCCGCCCCCGAGGTACCCGCAACCGGTGACGCCACCCGCCGGCCCAACGTCGACCCACGCTCTGAGGACGTTGGCGAAGCGGAACCGATCGGCGGCCCGAAGCCCCTCAAGGTCGTCGAGGACGTCCGGGGGTGGTTGGTCGTAGTGGGTGAACCCGGCGTCGAACGCCAGACGGGTGCTTCCCTGGACGGCCTCGGAGGGTATCCACGAAACCGACGTGACCGAGCTCTCGTGACGCATGGCTCCCATGGTGACGACCGGCTCGGTAGGTGGCGAGGGTGGTGCCCGCCGCACCTGCGGGGGGCTACCACCACCGGCGACTCGGCGGTCAGCCACCTGGCGCGGGGCACCTTCCCGTGCCAGAACTGGAGAGATGCCGCCGACCATCGACGTGTTCCTGGCCGACGACAACCTCATCGTTCGCGAAGGGGTGCGGGCGTTGATCGAACGCCATGGGGACCTCCGGATCGTGGGCGTGGCGGAGAGCTACGACGGGGTGGTCGACGGGGTGTCGACGGCGTCGCCGCACGTGCTCGTGACCGACATCCGCATGCCGCCGACCTTCCAGCGCGAGGGGATCGAGGCCGCCAAGGAGGTTCGAAAGCGCCACCCGGGGACCGGTGTGGTGGTGCTGTCCCAGTACGACGATCCCGAGTACGCCGTGTCGCTCCTGGCGGAGGGCTCCGCCGGCTACGGCTACCTCCTGAAGGACCACATCGCCGAGGGCGACCAGCTGGTGGAGGCCATACGGGCCGTCGCCACCGGGGGGACGGCCCTCGACCCGGCCATCGTCGAAGCCTTGATCCGGCCGGTGGCGGGAGACGGGGTCCTGACACCGGCCGAGGAGGAGCTGCTGGCCCGGGTCGCCGAGGGGAAGCCGATCAAGGCGATCGCCGCCGCCCGCAAGATGCCCCCCGAAGCCGTCGACGCCGAGGTCGAGGCCCTTTTCGTCACGCTGGCCAAGGGGGTGTCCGCCGGGAGCCACGACGCCCTCCGCCGCCTCCGCCTGCTCCACCAGGCCATCGTCGATCGCGAAGAGCAGGGCGAGACGCTGTCCAGGCTGCTCCCCGGCGGCCTGGCCGAGAAGCTCCGGCGGGAGGGCCGGCGCATCGGCGAGACTGAGCGATTGGAGGTGACCGTCCTCATGAGCGACATCCGCTCCTACTCGACAATTGCCGAGCACGCCGACCCGAGCCAGCTGGCCGGTCAGCTCAACGTCCATCGCGCCGCCATGAACCGGGCCATCCTCGGTCAGCACGGGACGGTCATGCAATTCGTAGGCGATGCGGTGATGGCGGTGTTCGGAGCCCCGTTCGCCCAGGCCGACCACGCCGACCGGGCGGTGGAGGCGGCCGGCGCCATGCACGCCGAGCAGCATGTCGTCAACGAGCGTTGGGCGCAGGAGGGACTGCCCTCCTTTGGCCTGGGGCTGGGCCTCTCGACAGGGGAGGCCGCGGCGGCGCTCCTCGGGTCAGAGGAGCGAGTGGAGTACACGTTGGTGGGCGACACCGTGAACCTGGCTCAACGGCTGCAGCAGCTGGCCGGGCCCGGCGAGACCGTCCTGTCGGCGGCGACGCTGCGGGCGTTGACGGTCGAGATCCCGACCGAGCCCCTGCCGGTCCAGCACGTGAAGGGGCGAGACACACCGGTGGCCGCTCACAAGATCTCCCATCGGACGGTCCGGCCGTGACGACCCATTGGCCTCCGGTAGGCAGCCGGGACGGAGGATGAAAGGCGGTGCCATGACCGGTTCCGAGGCGTTGGTGGCCCACGGGGTGCGCAAGACCTTCGATGCCGAGAGCGCGCCGGTCAGGGCGCTCCGCGGTGTGGACCTTGTCGTCGAAGACGGCGAGTTCGTGGCACTGATGGGCCCCTCGGGGTGTGGGAAGTCGACCCTGTTGAACCTGGTGGCCGGGCTCGACACGGCCGACGAAGGGACCATCTCCGTGGCCGGCGAGGAGGTGACGGGGGGGTCCGAGGACGACCTTGCTCGCTTGCGCCGGCGGCACATCGGCATCGTCTTCCAGTTCTTCAACCTTCTCGAGAGCATGACCGCTCTCGAGAACGTCGCCCTGCCGGCGATCATCGCCGGGCGGAAGCGTCGGGTGGCCGAGACCAGGGCCCGCGACCTGCTCGACCTGCTCGGCATCGGCGACAAGTCGTCGACCATGCCCGGGATGCTGTCCGGCGGCCAACGCCAGCGGTTGGCGATCGCTCGGTCCATGGCCAACGAGCCCAGCCTGTTGTTGGCCGACGAGCCGACCGGGGCGCTGGACTCGGAGGGCGGCCAGGAGGTCATCGAGCTGCTGAGCCGCCTCCACGCGGGCGGCCAGACCATCGTCCTGGTCACCCACGACGCGGCCGTGGCTGCCGCCGCCGGCCGCGTTGTCCGCATGCGCGACGGTCGGATCGTGACCGAGCCCGGCGAAGGCGATGAACCCCTCTACGGCGGCGCAACCCTCGGGGCCCGCTGAAGGTGGAAGGTGGGCGGGCGGTGTTCAGGGGCGCCGGCTATCGGTTCCGGGCCACGCTCCGGTCGAGGCGTGGCGGCTACCTGACCTTCGTCCTGGTCGTGGGCCTGGTGTCCGGGGTCCCCATCGGCATCGTTCTGCGGGCAGAGTGATGGACCGCACGGCGCTGCGCGTGGCTGCGTACCGCTTGCGGGCCACGTTCGGTCGGCGGTGGGCCGGCTACCTGTCGCTGGTCCTCCTCGTCGGACTGTTGGGCGGCCTGGCGATGGGGGCCGTGGCGGCGGCACGGCGGACCCAGGCCTCCGTGGCCGTCTTCCTCGAACATGCCCACGCCTCCGACTTGAACGCCTTCACGGCGGTGCTCAACCCCCTCGCCGGCGTGGGCAGCGGTTACGACCCGGCGACCATCAGCCGGATCGCCCACCTCGCCCACGTTCAGCACGTCGAGAGCACCGCCGGCATCGACGTCCTGTTCCTGGGCAAGAACGGCCTCCCGCTCAAGGGGCAGGGCGGGAGCCCGGCGGAGGCCGGCAACGGGTTGGGTAGTGTCGACGGCCTTTACTTCGATCAGGACCGGGTCACCGTGACCCGGGGCCGGATGGCCGACCCGACACGGCCGGACCAGTTCATGCTGAGCGCCCAGGGTGCGGCCGCGCTGGGACTGCACGTCGGCGACGTGGTCCCGGTCGGCATCTACACCAACGCCCAGACCCTGTCGCCCGAGTTCGGCACGGCGATGCTTCCTCCCACACGGGTGATCCAGGAAGAGCTGGTCGGGATCGCCGCGTTCGACTCCACCCTGGTCGAGGA
>JAKAZC010000251.1 GCA_021826655.1 Actinomycetes bacterium
TGGTCGGCCTGGTCGGCCGGCCGCCGCTTTCACGCGGCCGTCATTTCTTCGTCAACAAAAGGTTTCGTATAAAACTAGATGCCAAACATCCCGGCGTCAAGTCGGGTCCGCTGATCCGCTCCGCTCCCTCCCCGCCGCTACGGTGGGCAGACCCCACGCTCGGGAGACGCGCATGCAGGTTCTACGGGCGGTCGGCCACGCCGCGGCGACGGCGGGGAGCATGTCCTGGGAGATCCTGTGGGCGCTGGTCCTGGGCTTCTACCTCTCGGCCGTCGTCGAAGCCCTCGTCCACAAGGAGACCGTCGCCCGGCTGATGGGCGATCACCGGCCGAGGAGCCTGGTGGTCGCCACCGGCCTCGGCGCCGCATCGTCCTCTTGCAGCTACGCGGCAGTGGCCCTGGCTCGCTCCCTGTTCCGCAAGGGTGCGGACTTCGTGGCAGCCATGGCCTTCGAGGTGGCGTCCACCAACCTGGTGATCGAGCTCGGCATCATCCTGGCCGTGCTGCTCGGCTGGCAGTTCACGCTGGCGGAATTCGTCGGCGGACCGCTCATGATCGCCCTCATGGCCCTGGCCTTCCGGGTGTTCGTGTCGCAGAAGGTCGTCGAGGCGGCCCGAGCACAGGCCGAGCGAGGGCTGTCAGGGAGAATGGAGGGGCACGCGGCCATGGACATGGCCGTCGCGGGACACGGGTCGTTCTGGCGACGCCTCCTGTCACCGGAGGGCTTCACCTCCACCAGCCACCTGTACGTCATGAACTGGGCCAGCGTCATCGTGGACATCGTGCTGGGCCTGGCCATCGCCGGGTGCCTGGGGGCGTGGGTACCCGAGAGCTTCTGGCGGCATCTGTTCTTCTCGGGCCATCCCCTGGCGGCCAAGGTCTGGGGACCGCTCGTCGGTCCGGCCATCTCGATCGCGTCCTTCGTCTGCTCGATCGGCAACGTCCCCCTCGCCGCGGTGCTCTGGAACGGTGGCATCAGCTTCGGCGGCGTCGTGAGCTTCATCTTCGCCGACCTCATCATCATCCCCATCCTGGTCATCTACCGGAAGTACTACGGCACGGCCATGACGCTTCGGCTGTCCGGCATCTTCTACGCCGTCATGGTCGGCGCCGGCTACCTCGTCGAGCTGGCGTTCCAGCCTCTCGGCCTGGTGCCGAGCTCGCGCGACGCCAGGGTGGTCAGCCCGCACATCGCCCTGAACGGCGACACGTACCTCGACATCGCGGCCATCGCCCTGAGCGCCCTCCTCGCCGTGCGGTTCCTCCGCACCGGCGGCCTCCCGATGCTCCGGATGATGGGCGGTGCCCCTGATCGGCGAACCGAGCATCCCGGGCCGTGACCGGGCGGCGGTGAGCTCAGGTCACGGTGAGCCAGGTGTACATACCGGCGGCGTAGTGCCCGGGGAGGTTGCAGACCAGCTCGTAGGTCCCCGGGGCCAGATGAAGCGTCACCCAGCCCATGGCGCCGGGTTCGATCCCGTCGCCGGCACCGGCACCGCAGCTGTTGGACGCTTCACCGAGGGAGCCGGCCTCGCTGACCCGGTTGTCGATGCCGACCGCCCGCTGCCCGACGGCCTGGCCCGGCCGGAGGGGAAGGACGACGAGCTCGTGGACCAGAGTGCCGGTGTTGGCCACCCGGAACGACACCGTCCCCGCCGGGACCCGGTGGCGCTCGGCCAGGACCCTCATCATCCCGCCGCCCTGCCAGCCGCCCATCATGGCGCCCCCCATGTTGGTGAGGGTCACGTCGACGACGGTGCCGGGAAGCGCCGGGGCGGAGCACTGCCCGCTCGGGGCCGACCAACGATGGTCGAAGGCGCCGCCGGCGGCGGCCAGGGCCACCGTGGACGCTCCGGCCAGGACGACCAGCGCCGCGCCAGCTCCGACGAGGAGGCGGAGGTTCCGCCGGGCGGGGTTCACGGTGCTCGGAGCAGGTCCCGGCGCCTGGTGTACTCGTCGGCGTCGATCTCGCCCCGGGCGAAGCGCTCGTCGAGGACCTGGCGGGCCCGGTCGTTCCCCTCGGGAGGCGGAGGCGCATGCCGCTCGCGGCCGTAGCGAACGAGCATCACGACGCCCCCGACGATCGCCGACCAGACCAGCACCATCATCACCGCCATGAACACCCAACCGCCCCAGCCCCAACCGCCACCGTCCCAGCCGTAGCCCATCGTCTGCACCTCCTGTCCTCTGCCATTGATATCGGTCGGGGCAGGGAGGGGCCAGGGCCGAAGGTCACGTGGGCCAGGGCTCCCTGCCTACGATTGCCCGGTGCCCCGCACCCTCACCGGCCCGGCCGGCCCGGCCGGGCCGGACCCCTTCGACCAGGCACGGATCGCCGCCCGGGAGCTGCGCCGCCGCACCGGCACCGACCGCCACGACGTGCTGGTCGTCCTGGGATCGGGCCTGTCCCCCGCCGCCCCGCTCCTGGGCGCCGAGGGGCCACCTTTCGACCTGGCCACGCTCCCCTGGTTCCCCCGGTTCACCGGCATCGGCCACCACAGCGGGGCCTGGTCGGTCCCCCTCGGCCCGGCCACGCGAGCGCTCGTGACGGCCGGGCGCGCCCACCTCTACGAAGGGCTCCATGTGAACCAGGTGGTCCACACCGTGCGGACGGCCGTGGCCGCAGGGTGCGGGACCATCGTCCTGACCTGCGCCGCCGGCGGGATCCGGCCCGACCTCTCGCCGGGCTCGGTGGTCGCCATCAGCGACCACCTGAATCTCACCGGCCTGTCCCCGCTCACCGGCGTCCACCCCGAGCAGGCCCATGGCACCCCGTTCGTGGACCTGACCGACACGTGGTCGCCGGCGCTGCGGGCCCGGGCCAGGGCCGTCGAGCCCTCCTTGCCCGAGGGGGTCTACGCCCAGCTCGCCGGCCCCCACTTCGAGACCCCGGCCGAGATCCGCATGCTGGCCACCCTGGGGGCGGACCTGGTGGGCATGTCGACGGCCGTCGAGGCCATCGCGGCTCGGCACCTGGGCGCCGAGGTCCTGGGGTTGGCCGTGGTGACCAACCCCGCCGCCGGGTTGGCGCCGGCTGCGCTGGCCGTCGACCACATGAACGAGGCCGCCGGCATCGCCGTCCCCACCCTGGCACGCCTCATCCGGGCGGCCGTGGGCTGCGGGCAAGAGGAAGGGACCGGCGCCGACGTCGATCGCTGAGGGGGCCCGCCGAGACGACCGGCGCCGGAAGCCGACCCCAGGGGGTGGGGCGACGGGGGGGGCCGATCGCGGCCCGGGGCGACCAGGATGTCGACCGGCGGCGATCCCGGAACGTCAGGACGTCAAGCTGTCAGGACGTCGACGAGCTTGCGACCCCGCCGCTTCCCGAACTTCACGACCCCGTCGGCCAGGGCGAAGAGGGTGTCGTCCCCACCCCGGCCCACGTTGTGCCCGGGGTGGAACCGAGTGCCGCGCTGGCGAACGATGATCGATCCGGCGGGCACCGCCGTGCCGTCGAAGACCTTCACGCCCAGGCGCTGCGCCGTCGAATCGCGGCCGTTCCTGGTGGAGCCGCCACCCTTGGTCTTGGACATCGCGAACCTCCTCGATCAGCCGGCGGCGGAGATCGACCTGATCTCCACCGTGCTGTAGCGCTGTCGGTGCCCCCACCGGCGCCGCTGGTTGGTCTTGGACTTGTAGGTGCCGGCCCGGATCTTGGGTCCCTGCTCCTCGCCCACCACCTGGGCGGTCACCGTGGCCCCGGCCAGCTGCTCCGGGGTGGCCAGGACCCGCTCGCCGTCGACGACCAGCACGGGAGCGAAGGAGACCTCGGCGCCCACCGGCTCACCGAGCAGCTCCACGCGTAGGCGCTGGCCCTCGGCCACGCGCTCCTGCTTGCCTCCGGACGTAATGACGGCGTACACGAAGGGAGGAGCCTAGTGCATGGGCGAGGGGTCCCGGTTCAGCCGGTCGAGCCGGACAGGATCGACCGGTCCAGGATGATCCCCCGACCGTTGCAGACCTCGCACACCGTGGACAGCGACTCGATGAGCCCCTCGGACACCCGCTTGCGGGTCATCTCGACCAGGCCGAGCTCGGAGATGTCGAAGACCTGGGTGCGGGTCTTGTCCCGGGCCAGGGCCTCGCGCAGGGCGGCCGCCACCTTGTCCCGGTTCTCCCGGATCTCCATGTCGATGAAGTCGATGACGATGATGCCGCCGATGTCGCGCAGCCGCAGCTGGCGGGCCACCTCCTCGGCGG
>JAKAZC010000252.1 GCA_021826655.1 Actinomycetes bacterium
CGCTCATCTCGCCCGGCCCGGTGGCGCAGTTCAGCCCGATCAGGTCGATGCCAAGCGGCACCAGGGCGGTCAGCGCCGCCCCGATCTCGGAGCCGAGCAGCATGGTGCCGGTCGTCTCGATGGTCAGCGACGCGATGACAAGGGCGCGGGGGGCCAGAGCGGCCACGGCCCGTTTGGCCCCGATGATTGCCGCTTTTGCCTGCAGGAGATCGGGGCAGGTCTCGATGATCAGGGCGTCGGCGTCCCCGTAGAAGTCCTTCGGGTACCGACCTCGTCGGCGGAAGCGCTTGGTCTCACCGTCGGTCACTTCCGGCATGGTTACTTCCTATTCGCGGTGTCCGGCCAGTGGGGGGATGGTCATGCGCACCTGTCGACAGCAATGCCGGACCGGTCAGCCGCCACAGCCCACCGGCACTGGGTGACCGATCGCACCATCATCCTGATCTGCCCTTCGGGTGTCGGACGCCCTTCCTCCGTCACCGATGTCGCCCTCCTGGTCCGCCCAAGAGCTGCGCCAGCAGCGCGATCGGAGGCGGCTTCGCTCCCTGCCGACGATCCGAGATGTCGGACTTCTGCGACGACCGTGCACTCATGGCGAGTTCGGGCATCCCACCGAGAGGGTACGGCGTACTCCGCGCTCGGACCACGCGCGCTGAACGCGAACCCTCGATCGGGACGATGGCCCGTCACGACGCTGCCGCGGCCACCCCCCTGATCCGAGATGAGAGCACTCAGGCATTCCGATCCCGCCTCTAGTCGCCTCCGCCACCGGTGGTACCATACGTTGATGGAAAAGACGACCCTGTACCTGACGGATGAGCTGAAGGCCGCTGTCAAGAGCGCTGCAGCGCGCCAGGGTGTCTCCGAAGCAGAGGTGATCCGACAGTCGATCCGTCAGGTGGTGGGCTCGTCCCGGCCTCGCCCGAGAGGCGGCCTGTTCTCGAGCGGCCAGCCGATCGCCCGCCGCACTGAGGAATTGCTGGCCGGGTTCGGGGAACAATAGGCGTGTCAAACCTCGTCGTCGACACCAGTGCGCTGCTGGCGTTCTTCGACAGCTCTGAGCCGGACCATGCCGCCGTCGAACGTCACCTCACGACGAACGCCGACCTGTTGGTCGTCTCGCCGTACGTCGTCGCCGAGCTGGACTACCTGGTGGCGACCCGACACGGGGCACAGGCGGAGCTCGCCGTCCTGGGCGAATTGGCTGGTGGAGCGTGGGAGCTGGTCGACTTCGACGCCGGCGACCTCGAGCGGGCGCGTTCGATCATTGCCAAGTACGGCGACCAGGACATCGGCGTCGCCGACGCTTCCAACGTCGTGCTCGCCGACCGCTTCCGCACGCGCAGCATCGTGACCTTGGACCGGCGGCATTTCGAGATCCTCCGGCCCATCACCGGAAACCGGTTCACCGTCGTTCCCTGACCCGGGTTCACCGTCGTTCCCTGACCCGCCTGCGATCCCGGGCTGGGACCGTCTACCAGGGCGGCGCCCCCATGGACAGGACGTCTTGATTCGGATTAGCTAAGCTAGCTAAACTTTGTTCATGCGGGTCAACATGCACGACGCCAAGACCAACCTTTCGCGCCTGGTCGCCGCGGTCGAGCGGGGACAGACCGACGAGGTCGAGATCGCTCGGGCTGGCCACGTGGTCGCCCGCATCGTCCCGGCCCGTGACCGGTCACCCCGCCGCCCCGGCCTCTGGGCCGGTCGGGTCCGAGTCCACGACGATTTCGACGAGCTCCCCGAGGAGGTAGCAGCAGCCTTCCGAGGGGAGCGACCGTGAGGCTGCTCCTCGACACGCACATCCTGTTGTGGTGGCTGGCCGACGATCCCGTCCTGCCAGGCCCGGCTCGCGATGCCATCGCCTCTCCTGGCAACGAGGTTCTTGTCTCGGCCGCCACGGCATGGGAGATCGCCATCAAAACGGCTGCCGGCCGGCTCGAGGTGCCCGGCAACCTGCTCGAGGCCATCGATGCCACCAGCTTCGACACGCTGCCCATCACCGTGGCGCACGCCCTCGCAGCAGGGCAGCTGCCCGCGCATCACGCAGATCCGTTCGACCGCATGCTGATCGCGCAGTCCCGTGCCGAGCACTGTGCCCTGGTCAGCGTCGACAGCCGGTTCCCCAGCTACGACGTCGAGCTGTTGCCCCTCGGATGACCGGGCGGCGTCGATCGCGTACCGATCCCGCTGATCGATTGATCTGACCGGGCTCACCGAAGCAGCGGCGGACGTTTCGCAGCGCTCTACTCGCACCACGGCGGGTGCCGGTCCTGCCAGCGGCCCCGCCGCGCCGATCACGGTGACCGGACCGGGCACCGGCGTGGAGCGGTGCAGCAGGGCGAGGGCCACCCACCCCCCGCGGGCGTCCGACCACGCCGCCGACGTGATGCGCCCCTCATGCCCGGAGCCCTCCTCAGAACCCCCGCCGGCCACCACCCCGTCACCCGGCCACGGACCGTCCCCCGGGGGGCGGCCGTCGCCGGGGACCTCCACCCGGCACAGCCGCCGGGCAACGTTCGATCCCCGGGAGTCGATGCGGGCCACCAGCTCCTGGCCGGTGTAGCACCCCTTGGTGAACGACACCGCCCGGTCCACCAGCCCCACCTCGGCGGGGATGGTGCGCTCGTCGAGCTCGGCCCCCCACACGGGCACCCCCGCCTCGATGCGGGCCACCTCCCACGCCCCCGGATCCTCCTCCTCCACCGGGTCGGGACCCACCACCTCGGACACGGCCTCGGGCGTACCCACCACGTCCACCCCAGACAGCTCCCCCCACGACCAGGCGATGGCCCACGGGCCGGCGGCCACGCCAACCGCCGGCACCTCCACCCCGTCCCCCACCGCCCAGGTGGTCACGCACCGCCACGGCAGTTCCGTCACCGTCGCCTTCGTCCGCAGGAGAAAGCGCCGCAGCCGGTCGGCCAGGGCGGGCCCCTGGCCCCCGTCCACCTCGAGGACGAACGTCTGCCCCCCCACCCGGGTGCAGCGGGCGAAGGCCTCCAGCTTGCCGTTGGGGGCCAGGACCAGCGTCTCCACCGTCGCTCCCTCGGCCAGGTCGGCAAGGTCCTGGCTGCACTGCCCCTGCAGGTAGCCCGCCGCGTCGGGCCCGGTGACGACGACCGCGTCGCGGGACCGTTCCACCCTGGCCGGCGTGCCGGGCCCGGTAGCCGTGCCGGTCACGGGGCACCCACCCGGGGGCGGGCGGCGGCCCGGGCCATGGCCACCGCGTGCAGCATGGCCGCCGCCTTGTGGCCGCACTCGGCGTCCTCGGTGGCCGGGTCGCTGTCGGCCACGATCCCCGCTCCCGACTGGACCGAGGCCCGGCCATCGGGGCTGACCGTCATGGTCCGGATGGCGATGGCGGTGTCCAGGTTCCCCGAGAAGTCGAAGTACCCCACCACCCCCCCGTACACGCCCCGGCGCGTCGGCTCGAGGTCGTCGATGATCTCCATGGCCCGTACCTTCGGCGCCCCCGACAGGGTGCCGGCCGGCAGGGTGGCGGCCAGCACGTCGATGGGCCCGAGGCCCTCACGCAGGCGCCCCGACACCTGGGAGGTGAGGTGCATGATGTGGCTGTAGCGCTCGACCACCATCATCTCGTCGACGTGCTCGGTGCCGAAGGTGACCACCCGGCCCACGTCGTTGCGGGCCAGGTCGACCAGCATCACGTGCTCGGCCACCTCCTTCGGGTCCTCCACCAGCTCCCCCTCCAGGCGCAGGTCCTCCACCTCGTCGCCCCCCCGTGGCCGCGACCCGGCGATCGGCCGCGACGTGACCACGCCGTCGCGCAGGCGCACCATGGGCTCGGGCGACGCCCCCACCACCGTCACCGCCGGGTCCCGCAGGAAGTACAGGTAGGGGCTGGGGTTGACCAGCCGGAGCACCCGGTAGACGTCGAACGGGTCGACACCGAGGTCGGGAAGGTCGAAGCGCTGGGACAGCACCACCTGGAAGATGTCCCCGGCCCGGATGTGTTCCTTCGCCACCTCGACGGCCCGCTCGTAGGTCTCGCTCGTCATGGTCCGGGCCCGGTCGGCGGGCAGCTCCCCCCGGGGAGGCAGCTCCCGGGGCGCCTCGACCGGCACCCGGACGCACGCCTCGGCCAGTTCGTCCAGGCGCGCTGACGCCTCGCGGTGGACGGCGGCCAGCTCCCCGGGGGTGGCGTCCGGCTCCACCACCACG
>JAKAZC010000253.1 GCA_021826655.1 Actinomycetes bacterium
TTGGAATTTCGACCCACATCTCATCCGCCGACGGCCCATACGTCCCCGGGATCGCAATCTCATTCAGCCGCAGATATAGCCCCAGCTGCGCCCGATGATGAATCATGTGGCTCATCACAATGCTCCGGAACGCCACTGCACGTGGCCCATTGAATACCTGGCGGCCCATGAACTCCAGCTTCCACGGCTCGCTCCATGCGGCTTCGCCAATTGCCGCCAGCGCCGCGCGCGCCGCCTTCAGGTTCGCGTCAAACTTTTCCAGAGTGGCCTCGCGCGTCAAACCCTTCCACGCATCCTTGCACCTGGCCACCTCCTCAGCCGTCACCGTGCGGGCACTCGTTGTCAACACCTGCTCCGCCCGCTCGGCCATATCGGCAAGGTGCGATGCCAGCCGCCCCATTTCCATCGACTTCGTGTGCGGCTTCCACGGCCCCTTGTCATCCGGAACCAGCGCCAGAAACTTTCGCGTCGTGGCAAACTCCCTGTCAAACTCCCCCAGCAGCATCTCGGACATGCCCATCTGCATTCCTCTCCTTTTCGTCTCGCATGTCCAGAATACTGCTTCGCTCCTCATCGAACCGGCGCTATCATCCCACTACCGGAGATCCACCCACGCGCGCCGCCTTCACTCTCGCCCTGCTCATGACGCCTGCATTGCTTTCCGCGCAGACATCGCACCCCCATCCGTCGCCAAACCTCGCACTGCGCCTCCAGCCCGGCAAGCTTGTCGACGGATTCCCCACATCCTTCACCTTCGTCTTCACGAACATCACCCATCACGACGTGCGCATGCCTAAACCGTCAAACTGCGTTGGTAGCGACACGGGCACCGTCGTACTGAGGAGGCTGGCGTGACCACGAAACCGGAAGTCCTGGCCGTCAAGGGCGGCCGTGACACCGGGCTGCCGGTGGACCGGGCGGCCGAGGTGATCGCCCGCCTGGTCGGCGGCGAGGTCGGGCCGCTGCGGCTGGCCGCCGGCCTCAGCCCGGACCACGCGGCCGGGCTGGTGGTGCGCGCGCTGCGCGAGCCCGGCCCGGTGACCGCGGTCCTGCCCGCCGACGAGGCGAACGGGCTCGAGTTCGACTCCGTGGTCGTGGTCGAGCCCGCGCTGATCGCGGGCGAGGACCGGGCGGGCCTCGGCGAGGCCCCGCCGGCGGCGACCAGGCGCGGCCTGCGGGCCCTGTACGTGGCCACGACCCGGCCCACGCGCCGGCTCGTGGTCGTCCACTCGCTCCCGCTCCCCCCGGCACTGGCAACGCGGCCCGGACAGGCGGGCTGAGCTGGGTCGGCCCGTGGCGCCGAACCCCGCGCGGGCCGGAACGCCAGGCCCGTCACCTGCATGTTGGCGTCCGGTGGTCGCCGTCGAGTAGGAAATACCCCGTGAGCCAGGCGATCTCGGTGGGCCGCCCTTCCGACCAGGGCAAGATCGTCCACGACCGTCCTCCCATGCTCGCCATCGGGGTGATGATCTGGCTCGGCTCGGAGCTGATGTTCTTCAGCGGGCTGTTCGCCGCGTTCTTCACCATCCGCTCGGAGCACACCGTCTGGCCGCCGGCGGGCACCCACCTCGACACGATCCGGGCGGGGATCTTCACCGCCATCCTCGTCTCGTCGAGCTTCACCATGCAGTGGGCGGTGCGGCAGGCGGAGTGGCGGAAGCGCTCGTCGGCCCGGACCTGGATCGTCCTGACGATCATCCTGGGCGCCGCGTTCCTCGCCAACCAGTTCGTGGAGTGGGCCACCATCACCACCCGGGCGTCGACGAACGCCTACGGTTCCCTCTTCTTCATCATGTCGGGCCTCCACGGATTGCACGTCTTCATCGGGCTCGTCGCCATGATCTTCCTGCTCGGCCGCATGAAGGGACGGCAGGGCGGCGACCCGGGGGAGCTCTCCGTCGTGCAGGGAGTGAGCTACTACTGGCACTTCGTCGACGTCGTGTGGGTCGGCCTGTACAGCTGCCTCTTCCTGCTGAAGTAGATGCTCGTGTCACGGTTGTTCCGAAACCGCTACCTCCTTCCGGCCGCGATGGTGGCCGCCATGGGCCTCGGCGGCGTGCTCTCGCTCGCCTCGGGAGCGAGCGCGACGACGAGCCCGGGCATCCCCGGCATCGAGGTGGGAGGCGGCGTGGGGGCGGGCAACTTCAACTCGGGGGTGTCGTTGCCGCCGGGGGTGGGCAGCCCCGATTACCTCGGCGGGCCGAGGAATTCCGGCGGCGCCAACGCGTCCGTGCGGGTCTACCGCACGGTGAACGGCAAGCGGACGCTCGTCGCCTACGGGAGCTCGGCGGTCACCTACAAGGCGCCTCCGGCCTCGAACACCACCCTCGGCCCGGCGCTCTTCGCCCAGAACTGCTCCAGCTGCCATGGCGCCGACGCCCAGGGATCGGCCATCGCGCCCAACCTCGTCGGGGTGGGGCCGGCCACCGTCGACTTCTGGGTGTCGACGGGCCGGATGCCGGCGGCGACCACCAACACGGTGCAGGCGAACCGGAAGCCGCCCCGACTCAGCCCGAAGCAGGCGCTCGAGGTGGCGGCGTACGTCAACTCCCTGAGCCCGGCGGTGCCCTACGTGCCGTACCCGCACCTGAAGGGTGCCAACCTCGCCGACGGGGCGGACCTGTTCTCGCTGAACTGCGCGGCGTGCCACACCATCACCGGGATGGGTGACGCCCTGGCGCTGTCGACGTTCTCCCCGTCCCTGCACGGGCCGACCGCGCAGCAGGTCGCCGAGGCGATCAGGACCGGCCCGGCGAACATGCCCCGATTCACGGGCAACCTCCTCGACTACCAGCTCCGCGACGTGGTGGCCTACGTGACCGAGAAGATCCAGCACCCGAGCAATCCCGGTGGTTTCGGCCTCGGGGGCATCGGGCCGGTGGCCGAGGGCTTCATCGGCCTGCTGTTCGGGGTCGGGGGCCTCGCCCTGATCTCCTTCTGGATCGGGGACCGCGCATGAGCGACGTGACGGGCGAGCCGGACGGCCACGGCGGCCGCGGGGAGCGGACGCCGGTGGCGATGCCGGTGGCACGCTTCGACGACCCGCACATGCAGGAGGCGGCGTCGCACCCCCAACGCACCGAGCGGATCATCGCGCTGTCCTTCGTCCTCGGCACGCTGGCCGTGATCGGGTTCGGCGCGACCTTCTGGGTGAACGGGCCGCCGTGGGTGCTCGCCGTGACCTTCGGGGCGGGCCTGCTCCTTCTGGGCTTCGGGCTCACCGCCTGGGGCAAGTACCTCATGCCCCAGGGCCCGTTCGTCGAGGAGCGCCACCGGCTGGCGTCGACCCAGGACGAGCAGGACGCCATGTCGGCCGCCCTGGTCCAGCGCACCGGGGTCGTCGTGAAGCGCCGGAAGATGCTCGGCGGGCTGTTCGCCGGAGGTGCCGGGATCTTCGGGATCGTCGCCATCTTCCCGCTGCTGCGCTCGCTCGGTCCCTTGCCGGGCAAGACCTTCGACACGACGAACTGGCGGCGCAACTCGCGACTGGTCGACTCCAACGGGCGACCGGTCCGCGTGGACACGCTGCAGGTCGGCGGCATAATGACGGTCTTTCCCGCAGGCTTCCAGAACACCGACGAGGGGCAGGCCGTCGACCAGACGGTGCTGATCCGGGTGTCGACCGACGACTTCACCACCCAGCCCGGCCGCGAGACCTGGGCCCCCCGGGGCTATGTCGCCTACTCCAAGCTGTGCACGCACCTGGGTTGCCCGGTCGGCCTGTACGAGCAGCAGCTTCAGCTCCTCGTCTGCCCGTGCCACCAGTCGATGTTCAACGTGCTCGACGGCGCCGTGCCCAACTTCGGCCCGGCGCCGCGGCCGCTGCCGCAGCTGCCGCTGAAGGTGGACTCGAACGGGTACCTCCGGGCGCAGGCCGGCTACGACCAGGCTGTCGGGCCCGGGTTCTGGGAACGGACGACCAGATGAGCACGACGAGCGAACCGGCCGGCAAGCGCCTCGCCCTGCCGCGGACCAAGCGGGAGGTTCAGGCGGCCCGCGGCCCCTACGGACGGACCGGCAAGGTCATCGGCGAGCTGGACGAGCGGTTCGGGATCGCCAAGGGCGGGCGGACGCTCCTCGACAAGATCTTCCCCGACCACTGGTCGTTCATGCTCGGCGAGATCGCGCTCTACTCGTTCGTCGTGCTGCTCGCCACCGGCGTCTTCCTGTCG
>JAKAZC010000254.1 GCA_021826655.1 Actinomycetes bacterium
GGGGTTCACGTCGGTCCCGGATGCCATCGCGCCGGACCCGACCCTGGTGGCCGGCACGGGTATCTCGCCGGTCCAGTGGTCCTCGGTCGAGGCGCCCGCCAGGGCGGGAGCGGCGGGGAGCGGCAGGACGACGGGGACGGCCCCGGTGTCGTCGGGCCTCGCCGGCTGCCGGGGGTGCACCCGCACGACCGGCGTGGCGAGGGACCCGGTGGGCCAGTGGTCGACGACGACGAGGACGTACCGGTCCCCGGGGAGCCCGAGGAAGTCCGCGTACACGCGGAGCGCCTTCAGGGTCTGCACCCGGTCGGGGAGGCGGTCGACCGTCCCGCCCTCGAGGCCCTGGAGCTGCCGGGCGTCGATCCCCGTCCGGGCGCTCGCCTCGTCGATCCCGAGACCCTGCCGTGTCCGCTCGCGGCGCAGGGAGCGCCCGACCTCGGGCACTGACGAAGGCGTCGCCGCCGGGTCGTCGCGACGGGTCGCGCCGTCACGATGCAGGATCACGCTGCCCCTTCCGTCCGCTCCGCGCCTTGGCCCGATCGTACCGGGCATCGGCCCAGGTCGGGGTGGCAGGGCTAGAAGAACCCCAGGCGGTTGAGCGGCCAGATCCGCAGATCGACCTTGCCGACGATGAGCGATTCGGGAATTGGGCCCCAGTACCGGCTGTCGCAGGAGTAGGTCCTGTTGTCGCCCATCAGGAAGTACTCCCCGGCCGGGATCTTGAACGGCTTGGCCAGGGCGAAGGGCGCCGATCCCGGGCCCGGACCGGTGAGGGTCCCCGCCGGGAGCCAGGGCTCGGGCAGGCGCTTCCCGTTGATCAGCACCTTTCCCCGGCTCAGGGAGATGGTCTCGCCGGGCAGTCCGATGACCCGCTTCACGAGGTCGTTCACCAGCGGGCCGCTGCAGGTCTTCTCCTCGAGCGGCGGCCGGCGGAACACCACGATGTCGGAGCGACCGACGCCGTGGAAGTCGTAGCTGAGCTTGTTCACCAGGATGCGGTCGCCGACCTGCAACGTCGGTTCCATCGACTGCGACGGGATGTAAAAGGTCTGCACCACGAAGGTGCGGAGCAGCACCGCGACGACGAGGGCGACGAGCACGATGACGGCGGCCTCGACGAGCCACCGCCGGGCATGGTGGGCGGATCCTGCGGCCCGCCGACCCCCGCCCCCGTCACCGGGCCCGGGGGCGGGGGCGGGGGCGGGATCCTCGTCCCGGTACGCGGACGGCGGTCCGGGGTCACTGGTCACCGACCTCGTTGCTTCCGGCTCCGTCTGCGGCACAGGTCCGAGAGGCTACCTTCCCCGGGCATCGGTCCGGAGTCGAGGGTCGGCGAGGGCCGAGCGTCGTGCGCCGTGGTCAGGCGTTGAGCGGCAGGTCGCGGAACGGGGTGGAGCGGTCCTCGCGGGGTTCCCTGGCCAGTCCCAGGACACGCTCGCCGACGATGTTGCGCTGTATCTGCTCGGACCCGCCGTAAATCTGGGGCGCCTGGGCGAAGAGGGCCTCCTCCACCAGCCGTCGAGCCTCCTCGCCGGGGACCACGGACCCGTCCGCGGGGGCGCCGGCCGCTTCGTACTCGAACTGCATGCCGTCGGGCCCAGGATCGCGAAGGTCAGGTCCCGCTGGGTCCGGAGGGCCCGGCTGAGCGCCATCTTGGCCAGGTTCGGCGTGCCCGCCACCTGCCGGCCCGCCTCCTCCGTCGCCCGGACCCGCTCCGCGGTCAGGTCGATCAGGCGCTCCTGGGTGTAGAGCCGGGACAGTCCCTGGCGGACGACCGGATCGGTGGTTCGTCCGTACGAGCGGGCCAGATCGGTCAGGCGCTGCGAGACCGAGCGGCCCGGGCCCTCCCCCTCCCCGCTGCGGGGCACGGCGAATTCTGCGGCGCGCCGGTCGAGGTCACCGGCCACCGACCCCGGCCGGCCGGCGCTCGAAGCCCCGTGGGCGCCGGCCAGCGCCCGCTCGTACGCCAGGGTGGTGTTGGCCACCGCCCAGCCGTTGCCCTCGCCCCCGACGAGGTCGCGGGCGCTCACGCGCACCTCGGTGAGGAACACCTCGTTGAAGAAGGAGCGGCCGGTCATCTCGCGCAGGGGCCGGACCTCCACCCCGGGTTGGTGCATGTCGATCAGGAAGTAGGAGATCCCCGCGTGCTTCGGGACGTCCACGTCGGTCCTCGCGAGCAGCATGGCCCGGTCCGCGTACTGGCCGCCCGAGGTCCACACCTTCTGCCCCGTCACGACCCACGTCTCGCCGTCGGCGTAGGCCCTCGTCTGCAGCCCGGCGAGGTCCGACCCGGCGCCGGGCTCGCTGAAGAGCTGGCACCAGGCGAGGGACCCGGTTGCGATGTCCCCGAGGTGCCGGCGCCGCTGGCCGTCGTCGCCGTGGGCGAGCAGGGTCGGACCCACGAGCCCCACACCGAAACCACCCGGGCCGGGTACCGCGCCGAAGTCGGCGATGGCGTCGTTCACCCGTGCCGCACCGGCCAGGGAGAGGCCGCGTCCGTACCACTCGACCGGCCAGGCCGGCGCGGCCCAACCGGCCTCGCCGAGCAGAGCCCACCATTCCCGCAGTGTGAGGTCGCCGTCCCAATGGCCCGCGAGCCACCGGTCGAGCTCTGCGAGCACCTTGTCGTCCCGGTCCGTCACGTCGAGGTCCTGACGCGGCCGACGCCGATCGCCGAGCGGGCCGGCCCGGGGGAGCGCGGACGACGGAGCACCGGCGGGGGACCGCTCAGCGGCCCTTGAAGTCGGGGTCCCGCCGCTCGACGTACGCGAGCATCGCCTCCCCGGCGTCCTCACCCCCACCGATGCCGAGGAGCGTGGCCTCCTCGCGGAACGTCGCGGCCATCGTGCTCTCGAGCGACGCGTTGAGCTGCCCCTTTATGTGACCGATCCGGACCGTCGGCCCCGCGGCGAGGCGGTCGGCCCATTCGCGCACGGTCGCGTCGAACTCGGCCACGGGGACGCAGCGGTTGACCATGCCCCAGCGCTCGGCATCGGCCGCGCGGAGGGGCTCGCCGAGGAGGGCCAGCTCCTTGGCCCGGACAAGGCTCGTGAGCCTCGGCAGGATCCACGCGCCCCCGCCTTCGAGCGGGAGCCCCCGGCGGACGAAGACCTCCCAGAAGGTCGCCTCCTCCGAGGCGAGGATCAGGTCGCACGCCAGGGCGAGCTGGCACCCTCCCCCGGCGGCGACGCCGTTGACCGCGGCCAGGAAGGGCTTCTCGCACTTCCAGATCGCGTCCATCAGGCGCGCCCAGCCGTACTGCAGGCCGTCCGACCGGGGGCCGTTGGGTCCCGGCAGCCGCCGATCCTCGGGGACCTCGATGGGCCCGCCCTCCTGGGTCAGATCGGCTCCCGACGAGAAGGCCGGCCCGTTGCCGGTGATCACCGCCGCCCGGATGGCGGGGTCCTCGCCCACCTCGTGGATCGCGGCCAGGAGCGCGTTGCGCAGCGGCCGGTCGATGGCGTTGCGCTTCTGGGGCCGGTTCAGGCGGAGCCAGGCGACGCCGCCGTCCAGCTCGAACTGCAGGCCGGCAGCGGCCCACCCCTCGACGTCGGCGGTCATCGCCGAACCGCAGCGCCGCGACCGGCCACCGCTCCGATCGTCGCCATCAGCCGATGTGCGGCGTCTTCAGGAGGGACCCGGCGTCGACCCGGACGTTCAGGCCGGTCACGTAGCGGGACTCGTCGGAGGCGAAGAAGAGCACCTGGTTGCTGATGTCGACCGGCTCGATGTAGGGGATGGGCATGGCCTGGAACGACACGAAGGCCACCTCGGCGTCCTCGCGCGTGGGGTTCTCGAGGTCGGGCCGGAAGCTTTTGTAGATCGCTTCCTGATGGAGGAGGTGGGTGTTGACGTTGGTCGGGTGGATGCAGTTCACCCGGATGAAGCTCCTCGCGGTCTGAAGGGCCAGCGCCTCGGTGTAGGAGACGAGCAGCTTCTTCGCGAGGCTGTAGCCGGCGCCCCCGGCACCCAGCTCGGGGTTGTCCACGGCACCCTGCATGAGTCCCGCGGTCGAGCCGGTGATGACGATGGACGACCCGTTCCCCAGATGGGGGAGCGACACGTTCACCGCGTTGACGACCCCGAGGAAGTCGACGTCGAACGCGTCGACGAAGGGCTGGATGCCCGGGGTGTTGAGCGGGCAGATGCCGGCATTGGCCACCAGGA
>JAKAZC010000255.1:0-2543 GCA_021826655.1 Actinomycetes bacterium
CGAAGCCGGTGCCGCCCTGTGGGGCTACGTGGCCGATCACGTCGCTGCAGCGAAGGCCGACCCGGGCGCCCGGTTCGCCCTCACTCACACCTTGATGTCGGCCTCGTTCGACGGCGACCGGCTGAGCGACGACGGGGTCGTCGCCGCGCTCGTCAACCTGCTCATTGCGGCGGCCGACACCTTCCCCAAGGTGCTGGCCGGCTGCCTCGTCAACCTGTGGCGGCATCCCGAGGAGCGGCGGCTGGCGGTTGGCGATCCCGACCGCCGGCTCGACGCCTTCCACGAGTCGCTGCGGATCGACACGCCCACGCAGTTCCAGGGACGGACGGTGTCCGAGCCGGTCGAGATCGACGGGCACCGGCTCCTGCCGGGGCAGCGGGTCTGCTTCCTCTTCGCCAGCGCCAACCGGGACGGCCGCGAGTTTCCCGACCCCGAGCGGTACCTTCCGGCGCGCCGCCCGAAACGGATGGTCGGGTTCGGGCACGGGACCCACCTCTGCCTCGGCCTGCACCTCGCCCGCCTCGAGGCCCGGGTCGCCCTCGGCCAGCTCCTTG
Organism: Actinomycetes bacterium; assembly: GCA_021826655.1. Next base: position 555 of record JAKAZC010000255.1, read on the forward strand.
CCCGCATGCCCGAATACGAGGTGGACCTGCCCGAGGCGCAGTACGCCCGGACCGAGTACGTCCGGGGCTGGCTCTGCCTGCCGATCGCGCCGGCAGGTGCGGCGCCGGCCGGGCCCGTGGGACGCTGAGGGGCTCGACGGGGGCTGGGGGTCACCGGGAGCCGAGAGGAGGGGACGATGGACCGGACGGCACCGCGGGCCACGCTGACGGTTGAGGGTGTCATGACGCTCCTGCGGGCGGCGCTGGCCCACGCCAGGGAGCTCGACAAGGCGGTCTACGTGGCCGTCGTCGACGCGTCCGAGCGGCTGGTCGGGCTGGTGGGATCGGATGCCGCTCCCCGCATCTGCGCCGACGTCGCCCAGGACAAGGCCTACACGGCGGCCTCCATGCGGATGCCGACGGCGGCCTTCAAGGCCATGCTCGAGCAGGCAGCTCCGGGTGAGCGCGAGATATTCCTCGGGCACGAGGGCCTCATCGCCGCCGAAGGGGGCCTCCCGGTCGTGGTCGGGGGGATGCTCGTGGGTGGGATAGGCGTCTCGGGTGGTGGCCAGGCCGAGGACGAGGCGTGCGCCCGGGCCGCCGTCGAGGCGTTCGAGCGGGCCGGCTAGACGACGCCCCATGGCGGGCGGTCGCCCGGGGGTGGGCTTCGGTAGCCTCTCGGGACGGGGCCAGGGGACCGCCGGCCCCACGTGCCTCTGGAGGGCGCCATGAGCCACGACCACCCGAGCGCCGTGCGGGACGCCGCCGCCAGCCTGCTCGCGATCCTCGACGAGGTCGGCGACGACATCGTGGCCGAGGAGAAGCGGATCCGGTCGGTGATGCAGGACCTGCTCGCCGTCGCCTGGCTCGACGAGGTGAACGCCACCCCGAGCTTCGCCGGCGAGGGTTCGGAGGTGGCGACGGGCTGGCTGTACCAGGACTGCGACCTGCGGATCGTCCGGGGACGGATGCGGGCCGGGTTCGCCCAGTCGCCGCACCACCACGGATCCTGGAACATCTTCGCCGTCTACCGGGGGGCGGCCCACTACCGCTCGTACCGGCGCCTCGACGACGGCAGCGAGCCGTTCCGGGCCCGGCTCGAGGTCGCCGAGGACCGGGTCATGACCGCCGGCGACGTCACCCTCCTTCCGGCGCCGCCGCACGACATCCACGCCGTGGCCGGCCTGGCGCCGTCGACGACCACCCTGCTCGTCGCCCGGGGGCCCTTCTCGGCCATGCGCCAGCAGTACCTGCCCGAGAGTGGCGCCTTCTACGAGGTGCCGGCCGAGCAGGCGGCCCGCTGACCAGCGCCCGCTGACCAGCGCCCGCTGACGGGCGCCCTCTCAGGGCGGCCCGTCGCGCCGGGGGTTGCGGTGTCGCTCCGCCCGGGGCCGTGCCAGGATCCGGGGGACGGCGAGGTCCGTCGAGAGCTTTGGGGGTTTCGGATGGGTGCAACAAGCCGGCAGTCCGGCACGGTCGACGAGGTGGACGTCCTCGTGGTGGGGGCGGGGTTCTCGGGCCTCTACCTGCTGCACCGGCTGCGGGAGCTCGGGTTCTCGGTCCGGGGCGTCGAAGCGGCCGACGACGTGGGCGGCACGTGGTACTGGAACCGCTACCCGGGCGCCCGCTGTGACGTGCCGACCACCGACTACGCCTACACGTTCGACCCGCAGCTCGAACGGGAATGGCAGTGGTCCGAGAAGTACGCCACCCAGCCCGAGATCCTCGCCTACCTCGGCCACGTCGCCGACCGCTACGACCTACGCCGCGATATCCGGTTCTCGACCAGGGTGGACTCGGCCACCTGGGACGACGCCCGGTCCCGGTGGGAGATCGTCACCGACGGCGGCGACCGGATCTCCTGCCGTTTCTACGTCATGGCGAGCGGCTGCCTCTCGCGACCCAAGGAGCTCGACATCGAGGGCACCAACATCTCCAACGGCGTCGGTGCGATGTACGGCGCGGCCAACGTGGACATGACCGGGCAGGTGATCGGCGGGCAAGCGCCCG
>JAKAZC010000255.1:2553-4164 GCA_021826655.1 Actinomycetes bacterium
CCCACGAGGAGGTCGACTTCACCGGGAAGCGGGTCGCGGTCATAGGGACCGGCTCTTCGGGGATCCAGACGATCCCCATCGTCGCCGCCCAGGCGGCGCAGATCACGGTGTTCCAGCGGACGCCCAACTTCTCGATGCCGGCTCACAACGGGCCGCCCCCGGCCGAGCGGCTGGCGGCCATCGCCGCCGACCGGGACGGCTACCGCGAGGCGGCCCGGCGGTCGCGGGCAGGTATAGCCACCGAGCCGAGCGACGTCAGTGCCGTTGCGGCTTCCGAGGAGGTCCGCCGCCAGCGCTTCGAGCAGGCGTGGCAGGTCGGGGAGCTGTTCGCCATCGGCGCGGCCTTCAACGACGTCGGCATCGACCCGGTGGCGAACGAGATCGTTGCCGAACTGATCCGGGACAAGATCCGCTCGATCGTGCACGACCCCGAGGCGGCCGAGGCTCTGTGCCCCAAGACCTACCCGTTCGGCACCAAGCGCCCGTGCCTCGACAGCGGGTACTTCGAGACGTACAACCTGCCGCACGTCCGCTTGGTCGACCTGCGAAAGGACTCGATCGTCACGATCACCGAGACCGGCATCGACACCGCGACCGAGTCGTTCGAGCTCGACGCCATCGTGTACGCCACCGGGTTCGACGCCATGACCGGGCCGCTCCTGGCGGTCGACGTCACCGGGCGGGCCGGTGCCAGCCTGCGCGAGCGTTGGGCAGACGGTCCGACCACGTACCTCGGGCTCATGACCGCCGGGTTCCCGAACCTCTTCATGATCACCGGGCCCGGCAGCCCGTCGGTCCTCTCCAACATGGTGATCTCGATCGAGCAGCACGTCGACTGGGTCGCCGACTGCCTGGCCCACCTGCGGGCGGGGGGGCTCGAGACGATCGAGCCGACCCCGGCCGCCGAGGAGGGGTGGGTCCGCCACGCCCAGGACTGTGCCGACATCACCCTCTTCCCGAAGACGGACTCGTGGTACATGGGCGCCAACGTTCCGGGCAAACCCCGGGTGCTCCTGCCCTACATCGGCGGCGTCGACGCCTACCGGGCGATCTGCGACGAGGTGGTGGAGAAGGGGTACCTCGGCTTCGTCCTGACCGGTGGCGGACGGACCTCGTGCAACGACGGGGTGGTGCGCCGGCTCCAACCGGACGTGGCGCTCGTGCTGAAGGCCATGGCCGCCATGGGGGCACCACCGCTCGAGACGTTGTCGGTCGAGGCGGCGAGAGCGCTCATGGTGTCGGCGGCGAACCTCCGCCAGCCCGGCCCCGAGGTCGCCGAGGTGTCCGACGGCGTGCTGCCCGGTGCCGGCGGCGACCTGCGCTACCGCCTCTACCGCCCTGACGGGCCCGGCCCGCACCCCGTGCTCGTGTACTTCCACGGCGGGGGTTGGGTGCTCGGCAGCGAAGACTCCGACGACCCGCTGTGCCGGGACCTGTGCCGGCGCTCGGGGACGCTGATCGTGTCGGTGGACTACCGGCACGCACCCGAGCACCCGTTCCCGGCAGCCGTCGACGATGCCGCCGCCGCCCTCGACTGGGTCGCCGAACACGCCACCGAGCTCGGCGGGATGGCCGACCAGGTCGCCGTCGGCGGGTGGAGCGCCGGTGCCA
>JAKAZC010000256.1 GCA_021826655.1 Actinomycetes bacterium
TGTGTGACGGTAAGTAGCTATACGCTCACAGTAAGCACAATTTTCCGGCTACAGTGGCGCGTTCGTGACGCTGGAATCGATCGCCAAAGCCGACGCCGGTGGGGTGGAACCGGGCGCGACGAGGCACCAGCCCGGAGCCAGGGTCCGCCCGTCGCTCCGTGCCGTGAAGAAGGCGGCGATGCGGACCCGGATCGTCAATGCCGCCCTCGAGCTCTTCCGGGAGCAGGGTTACGAGGGCACGTCGATCGCCGACATCACGTCCCTGGCGTCCGTCGCCCCCCGCACCTTCTACGCCTACTTCCGCACCAAGGCCGACGTCGCGCTGGCCGGCTTCATCGACTGGCACGAAGCCCTGCTCGAGGAGCTGGCGAACCGCCCCCTCGAGGATACCCCGGACCAGATGCTCCGGTCCGCGCTGGAGGCGATGGAGCGGGAGGGGTTCGCCAGTGGTCGGGCACTCGTCGACGCGGACGGACTGCCGGTGGCGCCGGCAGGCATCGCCGTCGTGCTCGCCGAGCGGGCCCCCGATGTGGCCGGACGCGTGTTCCAGACCCTGACCCGGGGGAACCGGGTCGTCGCCCAGATCTTCCGCGACCGGCTGCAGCTCGACGCGTCGTCCATCGTCCCCGAGATCCTGGCGGGCGCCATGACGGCGACGTGGTTCTCCGCCATGTACGCCTTCCAACGGATGGCGGGAGAGGGCCTCGTCCCGCCGCCCACCGACCAGATCGGTCTCGCCGCCATGGACGCCTACACGCGCGGCATCCACACGCTGTGGGCGCCCGGCACGGCGACGCCCCGAGCGCCCGGCACGGCGCCCGTGGCACCGATCGCCCCCGTCCCCGACTGACTGCGAGGATCAGGTCCGCGCTCCGGTGACCGCCGTGCGGAGGCGGTGGCCGTGACCGGGCCCTGGTGGCCGGATCAGCCGATCGAGGTGATCCCGAGGTCGTGGTTGACGGCGTTGTCCGCTGTCACCTCGGCCTGCTGGTCCGTGTGGAGCGTCGTGAACAGGGCACTCAGGTCGGTCGACGACGTCAGGTGGGCACCTGCGGCGCCGTCGCCGGCCAGCGTGTCCATGGCCGTGGTGAGGGCCGCCACGTCTGCCCGCATCGACGGGGGGAACGGCAGGGCACGGATCTCCGCAGCCGCTTGGGCGTAGGTGGCACCGACCGCCTGGAACCCGGCGTCGATCGCCGGCAGGTTCCCCGCCGCCCCGGCCAGCTTGGCCGAGAGCGCCTGGAGCTGGTGGTCGCCCTGGAGGATCACCGCCCGGTAGCGGTCGGCAAGGGTGCCGCCGATGGTGGTGGTCGGTGCCGGATGCCGGCGGGCGCCGGCCGTCGGCGACGATGCGCCGCAGGCAGTGGTTGCCAGGGCGACGCCGACCACCACGGCCAGGAGGCCCGCGTGGCCCACCAGCACCCGCTCCCGAACGGGGGCGTCCACCACGGAGGGCCGCCGCCCCGGGCGCCGGCGTCGCCTCGAGCGGACGGCGAGGATGATCGCTGCCAGCAGGAGGAGGCCCACGACCAACGCCGCCGCCCACGGGAACAGCCCGGTCGTGGCGGTGAAGACCACGGTCTGTCCCGGACTGCCGAGGACGCCCCGGGCCTCGTAGGTCCCCGCCGCGAAGGCGGGGAAGGTGACGGGGACCCGGTAGCGGACGGTCTGACCAGGGGAGAGTGGCGGGACGGCGGGTGCGGCCACGATCCCGGTGGGGTCCGGTCCCTGGCCCGTCCGGAGCACGAACGGGGTCGACGGCACCGGGTCGGGCCCGGCGTCGGTCAGGGTCAGGACCAGCGTGCGACCGGCCGACCCGCCGAACCACTCGGCCACACCGGCCGAACCGACGAGAGCCGCCCGCGTCACCCGCAGGCCACTGGGCGACTCCACGCCGAACGCCTGCACCGGTGCCTTCTCCGCGCTGCCGACGATGGTGACGGGCGCGGTGACGACGGGCTCGACGGCAGCCCCGGTGCCGTGGACGGGCCGGACCTCGACGACGCACGGGCAGGGCGCCGGTGGCAGCGCCACCGGCAGGCGGACGACGAAGTCACCTCGCGCTGACGCGGCACCCGTGGTCGCACCCGTCGTGTCGCACGTGGCCGAGCTCCCCTGGCCACCGTCGCCGCACACCTGGACGAGGTAGTCCGCCGACGGTGGCAGGCCGGAGGCGGTCACGGTGATCGTGCCGCCCGGCGCTACCGAGCCGGGCTGGACCCGCACCGTCCCCGTGCCGCCCCCGGCAGCGCCGGCAAGGCTCCGCCATCCGGGGGCCGACGCGGCGGCGCACAACGCCACCACGAAGGCCACCACGACCGGCCAGGCCGGGCGCCGATGAGGGGTTCCACCAGACGACGGGAGCAGGCGCACGGCGCCCTCACACGACGGCGTCGACGGGCACGTCAGGCGTGACGACCTCGGCGGCGTCGGGCACCGGCGGGGCGTCATCGGGCGTGGCCGTGCCGCCGGAACGGGACCGGCGGCGCCACACGAAGAGGGCGGCGAGCCCGGCCAGCGCGGCCAGGACGATCAGGCCGAGACCCCACGGGAGGATCCAGAACGTGGTCGCCGCAGTGACCGTGGGCAGCCCGCTGGCAACGAACCGGACGTGGACCGTCTCGGGGCCGGCAAACGGCAGCGGGGCCCACGCCGGCTCCGTGCCCGTGAAGCGCCCGCCGGGGACGAACTTCTGCACGCTGATCGGTTTGAACGTCTTGACCGTCCGGCCGAAGACGTCGGTGACCGTCACATGGACGAAGCCGGACAGGACGGTGTTGCCGGTGTTCTCGAGCTGGTAGGTGACGGTGGCGTGCGAGCCCCCGAACCCGAGGGCGGGCGTGCTGTCGGCCACCGAGATCCGGTTGACGACAGCTGCGGCGTGGATCGGGCCCTGGACCCGCACGAAGATGGCGTCAGCCACGCCCTCGTGCACGACGAAGTGGGTCTTGCCCGTGGCGACGGGTGACTGGGGGGTGACATCGAGGGCGACGATCCCGCCCGCATGGTCCCCCGGGGTGGCGTTGGCGGGCACGGTGACGGTGAAGTTGATGGTGACCGCGGCGTGGGGGGGAAGGCCGTGGATGCCGGGGCCGATGCGGAGGTCGACCCAGGTGCCCACGCCGGTCATGCGGTAGCCGTAGGGGCGGAGCGCGTAGTCGCCCCCGGCGGGGGTGTTGTACGCGTCGGCCGGCCACAGCTCGAACTGCTGCAGCTGGTTCGTCTCGTTGGTGAGCACGACCGAGTCGGCGATGGTCTCGCCGGGGCGGAGATCGTAGTGGAACGCACCCCGGGGGGTGATGGCTCCCGGAGGCGACGTCGGCGCCAACGAGAACCCGGCGGTCCCCACCGCCCCCGCAGGCGTGGCCGACGCCACCAGGACCGAGCCGGCCACCGCGACAGCGGCGGCGGTGCACGCGACCAGTCGTCGCGCCAAATGCCTCATTCGTGACTGCATGGAATTGCACTCCCCTCGTTCGTGCCCGTCGGTTGGTGGGCTGCCGGTGCCGGAGGGTCGTTCGGTGTACGTCCTCCGGCACCGGCGCGTGCCGAGACGGGGGCGGATGGGACGCCCCCGTCTCGACGGGACCGGGAGGGCCGGCCGTGCCGGCCCTCCCGGATCGGTGTTGCGTTCCGGATCAGAATCCGGTGACGACGATGTTCATCGTCGCCGTGTAGGTGCCGGCCGCCACGTAGGGCGGGATGGCCAGCGACAGCCCAGCCTCGCACAGGAAGCCGCCACCACCGCCAGGGCTGGTGCCCGAAGCGGTCTGGCACAGAGCTGCTGCGCTGCCGGCCGGGTTGTTGAGGACCGCGACCGGACCGGCGGTCACCTCAGACGGGGTGGACGAAACGCCACCCGTGCCTGCGGCGGTGCCGTTGACGCCGGCGCTGCCAGCTTTGCCCTGGGCAGTTCCCGAGAGCGGGACGGGCAGGCCGGACGGACCCGTGCAGGACGGGTAACCGGTCGGAGGCGTCGTCTGCGTCGGGCAGCCGGGGGTGTTGGCGTTGTTGGCCGGGAGCGATCCAGCGGTCTCGAGGGCCACAGCCGGCTGCCAGGTCAGGAAGTCGGCGGGGATCACGTTGTCCGCGGTCGGTCCCACCGAAGCGGTGTTCGTGAAGTTGCCACCGAGCTGTCCGGTGACGTCCCAGCC
>JAKAZC010000010.1 GCA_021826655.1 Actinomycetes bacterium
CACCAGGTACCGAAGGTCGAGGTGGACGTGGTCGTCGGCCGCGCCGTGCACGTCCACGTGCACCAGCACCGGCCCGCCCCGAGGATGACGGACGGTGAGCCCGGTCTCCTCCTCGCACTCCCGCCGGGCCCCGTCCGCGGGCGACTCGCCCGGGTCGAGGTGGCCGCCGGGCTGGAGCCAGCGGTGCAGGCGACGGTGACGGTGCAGCAGGACCCCGCGTCGGCCGACCACGACGGCGGACGCCGTGACGTGGACCGGGGACGCGTGGCGATCGAACGGGAGTGCGAGGGAGTCGAGGGCGGCGCGGAACTCGTCGATCGAGCGTGCCTCGCGGACGTCACCGGCCCGGTGGCCGGCGAGCGCCTCGTCGACGGAGGTGACCCGTGGGTCGTCGGACGGGGTGCCACCGGGTCCGGGCGAGGAGTGGTCCCGCTCCGTCACCGGTGTCGCCGGGTCGGCCGGACGCCTGCGGCCGGAGGGGTGCGGGTCAGGCCGACTTGCGGCGCTGCCGGTGGATCCGGCGCCGCTCGCGCTCGGTGGTCCCACCCCAGATGCCCTCGCGCTCCCGGTTGGCCAGTGCATGCTCCAGACACGCCTCACGTACGGCACACAGATCGCAGATGGCCTTCGCCTCGTCGGCCTCCTCGTCGGAGACCGGATAGAACACGTCTGGATCGATGCCCCGGCAGGCAGCGTGCTTGCGCCAGGTGGCACTCATGGGAACATTCCTTGCTACGGTTGGGATCACTGGTCGTCCGCTGCGGCAACACGTCGGCGACCTGGGAATACGCGGCCTCCCGACAGGAACTGGCGGAACAACCAGTATGGCCCACGGCAGGCTCCGGTGTCCACCACGCCGTGCCCCGGGCCACAGTGTCATCCGCCGCGGGCCCACCGACCGCCCACCCGTCACCTCCCGCCTCCACGGCCGAGCCGTCCGGTCCCCTAGGATCCTGCGGCGGTGAACGCCACGAAGTCCCCGATCGTCCGAAGGAGAGCACCCATGACCCCAGTCGAGCTCGGCGGCAAGACCATCGTCGTCACCGGGGCGACAGGCCAGGTGGCCGAACCCGTTGCCATCTCCCTCGCTGCCGACAACGACGTGGTCGCCGGTGCCCGCTTCCACGATCAGGCTGCCCGCCAACGGCTCGAGGCCGCCGGAGTGCGCTGTGTGCCGATCGACCTCCTCCACGGCGAGGTGTCCGGACTGCCGGCGGACGCGGACTACGTCGTCAACTTCGCCGTCGCCAAGTCGAACGAGTGGGAGAACGACCTGCGGGCCAACAGCGGTGGCCTCGCGTACCTGATGGAGCACCACAGGGAGGCCAAGGGCTTTCTGCACTGCTCGACCACCGGAATCTACAAACCGATGGGGCATCACGTGTTCACCGAAGACGACCCCCTCGGCGACAACCACGGGGTCTGGCCGTTCCTGAGGACATACAGCATCTGCAAGATCGCTGCGGAGGCAACGGCACTGTGGGCCGCCGACCGGTTCGAGATCCCGACCACCATCGCGCGGCTCTCCGTCCCCTACGGCGATCGAGGTGGCTGGCCCGCCATCCACCTCGAGATGATGATCAACGGTCACGACATCCCCGTACACGTCGACGCCCCGAGCACCTACCACCCGATCCACGAGGACGACATCCTCGCCATGGTGCCCGGACTCCTCGGAGTCGCGGGATCGCCGGCGACGGTGGTCAACTGGGGAGGCAGCGAGCCCGCCAGCATCGAGGATTGGTGCACGTATCTCGGTGAACTGACCGGGCTGGTCCCCTCGTTCGCCCCGACGACCCAGACCATCGACAGCGTGCAGATCGACCTGACCAGGATGCACCGACTGGTCGGGCCCACCGCGGTCGGATGGAAGGACGGAATGGCCCGCATGGTGGCGGCCCGTCACCCCGAACTCCTCGGCGACTAGGTGCGACCTCCACCCACCGACCACGCGGTGGGCACGACCGTGCCGGACACCACGAGGCGTTGCCCCTGCATGGAGTCGAGGGTGAGTCGTCCATCGGGCGAGGACCAGACCCATCGCGCCGTACCCGGGAAGCAGGACAGGAGCGGGGTGGGAGTCTCCGGTGTGCTTGGATCGAGTTGGTAGCAGACTCCGTCGACCTCGAGGGAGCACGGTCCGCCGACCACCACGTCGATCCGCCCCAGGCGGAGGGTGACACGGCCGTCGACCGTGAGCGACCGCAGCACGGGGTCATCGAGGACGAACTCGTGCCCGCCGTCGGGCAGCTCCCCGACCTGGACGCAATCGGACGTCGGCGCAGGCTCCGACATCACCCCTCGCCCGCGCTCGGAGGAACCATCCGCCACCCGCATCGTCGGACGGCTCAGTGGGACGGCCACATCAGTGCGGCGAGGCGGCGGATGAGGTCGTCGAGCTCGACCGCTGTCGCTTCGTAGCCTGCGACGGGGCCACCGTAGGGGTCGACCACGTCGTCCATGGGGGAATGATGGGCCAACGAGTCGCGTATCCGGTCGCCTTGCGCTGCCCGGATCCACGAGCTGAGGTCCTGTCCGGGCAGTCGAGGTCCGACGAACTCCCCGCGCCGGACGAGTTCTTTGAGGCGGAAGGTCCGCTGCCACGACGACGGGTCGAGGAGCAGGGACTCCTGGACGTGACGCAAGCTCATCCCGACGACGAGCCCCGCATCGGTGACTGCCGGGGCCGTCAAACTCGTACTTCGGTGGTCGGCGAGGTCGATTCCTCGAAGCGCCATGACCTCGAGTACCTCATCGGGCACCGGATCGCCCGATCCCCCTAGACCCGCCGAGGCGACCCGCGGTCGGTCGACGTGGCTCGCCGTTCGCTCCGAGAAGAGCGCGGCGGCCATCGGCGAGCGGCAGATGTTTGCGGTGCACACGAAGAGGATAAGAACGGGGACAGCCTACCGGTGGTGCGGCGCTCTCCTCGGGGACTAACCTCCATGCACGACGACCGGGTCGGCGACGGAGTGGACGCCGGCCGGCACCGCCGGTGACGTGAGCTCCGCCGGAACGGTCCGTCACCGTGCCGGACCCGTGAGGAGACCATGCTGTCCAACGTCGAGATCGTCGAGGTCGTTTCCGACGCCATCGCACGAGGCGATGCCTTGACGATCATGGGCTGCGTGTCACGGGACATCGTCTGGACCGCGCAGGCGGCTGACCGGGAGGCCGCGCCCTGGTTCGGCATCTATCGCGGGAAGCGGGGGCTCCTCGAGCTGTTCGCGGCATTCACCACGGTCGAGTTCACCGAGGTCACGACCAAGGCCGTCGTTGCGCAGGGCGACCTGGTCATGACCTGGGTACACGTGGCGTTCGTCGGGCCGACAGGCCGGGCGGCCGAGACCGACGAGGTCCTGATCTGGCGATTCGCAGACGGCAAGGTGGTGTCCGTGGATGTCCTCTTCGACACCGCTGCCGTGGCCACTGCCTTCGCATGATCGGGACACCCCCCGTCGCACTGGTCCACGATTACCTCACGCAGCGGGGCGGGGCCGAGCGGATGATGCTCACCATCGCCAACGCCTATCCGGATGCCGTGATCCATACCTCGCTCTACGATCCGGATGCCACCTTCCCCGGATTTTCCCTCCACGACGTCCGGACGCTCCCGATCGACCGGATCACCCCGCTGCGCCACCACCACCGCCTGGCGCTGCCTCTGCTCGCCCCCTCCTTTTCCCGCCTGCACGTGGACGCCGAGGTGACGATCTGCCAATCGACCGGATGGGCTCACGGTGCCCACGTCAACGGTGCGAAGATCGTCTACTGCAACAACCCGGCGCGGTGGCTCTACCAGACCGATCAGTACCTCGCCGGCTCATCGATGCTCACCCGGGCCGGATTGGCCCTCCTTGCACCGCCGCTACGCCGCTGGGACGCCCGGTCCGCCGCAAGCGCGGACCGCTACCTCGCCAACTCCCGGGCCGTACAGGATCGGATCGCCCGCGTGTACGGCATCGACGCCGACGTCGTCCCACCGCCGGTCGACGTCGACATCGGTGCCCCCCGACTGGCGCCGGGCGGGGTCGAACCCGGGTTCCTGCTGTGCGTCTCGCGGCTCCTGCCCTACAAGAACGTCGGTGCGGTCGTCGAGGCGATGACCCTCGTGCCCGACCAGCGGCTGGTCGTAGTCGGCACCGGCCCACTTGCCGATGAGTTGACTGGTTCCGCACCGTCGAACGTGACCCTTCTCGGGAGGATCGACGACGCGGTCCTCCGCTGGCTCTATGCGTCGTCCATCGGATTGATCGCCGCCTCCTACGAGGATTTCGGGCTCACCCCCGTCGAGGCCGCCGCCTTCGGCGTGCCCACCGCGGCGTTGCGGTGGGGCGGGTTCCTCGACACCATCCTGGAAGGAGAGACCGGCTGCTTCTTCGACGAGCCGACCCCCCGCAGTATCGCCGTCGCAGTCAGCGAACTGGTGGGCGGTCAGTGGCCACAGGACCACCTCGTCGCCCACGCCGCCACGTACCGGCCGGAGCACTTTCTGACCCGCTTGAGCCGCGTCGTCGATGAAGTCCGACGCACCCGATGACGGGGAACCGGTCACGGACGGTCGGCACGGGTCCGACCCGACTCAGGAGGCGCCGCGCCCCTTGAAGATCGTGGCCGGGGTCTGCCACAGGATCTGCATGTCCCACCAGAACGACCACGACGCCACGTAGAGGTAGTCGAGACGGCACAACTCCAAGTGCGACAGCTCGTTGCGACCCGACACCTGCCAGAGTCCGGTCATCCCCGGACGGGCTTCGAACCGTTTGCGGGCCCAACCCTCGATCTCGGCGGCTTCGGCGACCACGAAGGGTCGGGGTCCGACCAACGACATGTCGCCCTTCCACACGTTGATGAGTTGGGGCAGCTCGTCCAGGCTCGTTCGACGGAGGAACCGTCCCGGCCGGGTCACCCGGGGATCGTCGACGACCTTGAAGAGGGGGCCGTCCACTTCGTTGAGGTGCATGATCTCGTCCTTGTGAAGCTCCGCGTCCTCGTACATCGTGCGGAACTTGAGTACCGAGAAGGGCCACTCGTTGCGACCGGTGCGTACCTGACGGAAGAACACCGGACCGGAACTGGTGGCCTTGATCAGGATGGCGGTGACGACGAAGAACGGCGAGACCAGCACGAGGACCACCGAGGACACGACGACGTCCAGCGTGCGCTTGAGGAACCGTGACCCGACCGAGAGCGAGGCAGGGGCGATGTCGATCATCGGCAACCCCGACAGGTCCTCGACGTGGGAGCGGCCCGTGATCAGCTCGTAGTACCGGGGAACGATCGACACCCCGACCTTGCCCGAGAGCGCCTTGAGCATCTCGATCGTGCGCTCGGGATGCGTCCGGGAAAAGCAGACCACCACCCGTGCGACGTCGAAACGACGACAGAGCACCGGCAGATCCTCGAGCTCGCCGAGCAGGTCGTTGCGCCCGAGCGGGCTGTCGTCGACGAAGCCGACGAATTTGACGCTGGAATGGGCCCGCAGATGGCTGGCCACTGTCTGTGCCAGCTTGCCGGTCCCCACCACGATCACCGGCACGGAACCAGCGGCGCCGCGTCCGAGCAGCCCGAAGGAGAGAATCCGTGCCAGGGGGACGGTGATCGCCGCCACCAGGCACATGGCCAGGATCTTGCCCACGCTCATCGCCCGGTATGCATAGAGCTGCTGGGCCGCGTACCCGAGCACGGCGTACAGGAACCCGCTCACCATGAGCGCGTGCAGGATGTTCCGCAGATCGGCGAAGACGCTCATCGAGATCCGGCGGGTGGCCCCCCGGTAGAGGCCGTACACGGCGAACACCCCCACGAAGAGCGGGAGGACGGCCAGGTCGAACAGGACGGCCGTGCCCGACCGGGCGGCAGTCGAGCTCGGGTTGGACGAGACCGCCGAGACGACCAGAGGACCCAACAGGGCCGCCGTGGCCAACCCGAGCAGATCGGCGATCAGGAGGCGGCGCAAGACGTGGCGCCGGGCCCGCGCTGCAGCTCCTACGTGGTCACCCAGGTCGACGGCCAGGCCATTCCCGGTGGGGACGACGACCGCGTCAGGGCGACGTTCGAGCAGTCGCTCCACGTCGTCCTCACGAATTGCCATGTCGGCTGCCTTGCTCTCCCTGGTCCGGTGCTCGACGGTCACAGCCGGCCGTCCCAGGTCACCGCGCACCCGAGCGCTCCCGAGACAAACGCCCGGCAGTCCATCGTAGATGTCGAGCAACTCCCTGCACAACCGCCGATTCCGGCTGGATCCCGACGAGATCCTTGCTCCGGATCGGTCGTGGACGTCAGCCGGAGACGACCCCGACGGTGGACGAATTGAGGGCGCGGACCCGGCCCCGCGGCTCGGACCCGTTCCCGATTGCCGGCAGGGGTCGCAGCAGCACCTCCCTCGACCCCCCGGGTGGGAGGTGGAACCAGGAGTCGTCGGGCGTGTACCCCGGCACGTCGACTTGGACGAACTGGGCGAATCGTCGGGAGGAGACGCGAAGGGACCACATCCCGTCATCGGCGGGTTCGATCTCGGCCTGTAGTCCCACATCCGGGTCGGTCTCCCTGGCAGGCCCGCCGGGGAGGTACGCCGCGCGCGACAGGACCTGCCCGTCCGCGTCCACCAGATCGGCCGTGACCAGCTCGTAGACCCGGGGACCGAAGCAGTAGGCGTACGTCAGGTCCCGGAACCCCTCGAAGAGCGCCTCGGCCCGGACGGAGTACCCACCGCGGGCCGGGAGTTCGACCGGGCAGGATGCCGTCTCCACCCGGTGGACCGCGGTATGGAGTCCGATCTCGAGCCTACCGCCGATGTCCAGTTCGGTGTCGTTCACCAGATGGAGCGCGAGCCCGTTCACCCCTTCGTCGGTCGCCAGCACCGCGACCGGTGCGCACGCTCGGGCGAAGCCGTACCATCCGGACTTCGGTCGACCGGACGAGTCGACGAGCCCCCACCCGGGACCCGACCGCAGGTCCCGCAGGGCGATGGCCAGCATGCCGGCACAGGGCGACCCGGCGCGCCGCCATTCGGACGCGGCGGCGTCCACCACCAGCGCCATCGCCGCCCGCCCGAGATCGAGAGCGCGCTGGTGGTCGGTGCGCCACAGGTTGTCCATGTCCTTCTGGAAGAACGACGTCGTGTAGTGGTCGCGCACGTCCTCGAGGTCGAACCACGAGCCGGCGTCGCGGTGAACCCCCCGCTTCCAATCCGACTCGTGGTGGGCGGAGATGTCGCCTCCGAATTCCTCGTCCACGGTCGATCGCTCCGGGGGATAGGAGAATGCCAGGCCCTCGCTCACGAACCTCGGCGCGGCACGCCGCAGATCGTCGAGCGGGAACAGGTGCACACCCACCCCGACGTAGTGCGACACACCGGTGTCGGTCTGGAACGGCAGATCGCCCCCGGTGGGCGACGAGGTCGCGAAGGCGAGGCCGGGGGCCTCCCGACCCACGACCTCGGGGAGAATCGATTCGATGAGGGGTGTCCCCCAGCGCTCTCGCGGCAGTCCGGATCCTGCGACCTGCTCCTCGATCTGCTCACCACCACACAGGACGGCCAGGCTTGGGTGGCGCACCGTCCGGTCGATGAACTCCGACACCTCGTCCACCATCGCCGCCACGAACCCCTCGTCTTCGGGCGGGTCCAGCTGGGCCAGCATGATGTCCTGCCACACGAGGACTCCGGTGCGATCGCAGACACTGAAGAACTCGTCGACCTCGTAGACCGTCCCCCCGGGGATGCGGAGCATGTTCATCCCCGCCGACCTGGCGAGCTCAACGGCGGCCGCGAGCTCGCTCGGGTCCGCCTGGAGGCTGACCGGATCGATGGGATACCACCCGGCGCCCCGACAGAACACCGCCACGCCGTTCACGACCAGTTGGAAGCCACCGTCCGAGCGGTCGACGTCGATCGTCCGGAATCCCACCTCGCCCAGGTCGAGGGTCGTCCCCCCGACGTCCACGCGGACCCCGTAGAGGGGCTGCGCGCCGTGCGTGTGCGGCCACCATCGCTCGACCCCGGCGATGTCGACCGTGCCCGCGAACCGCCAGCCCTCTCCCTCGATACTGCCCGACAGGGCCGCCGAGCGGCCCGCCACCTCGAGGCGGGCATCGGGTGGGTGCGACCCGTCGAGGCGTGCCGGTACGGCGACGGTGAGGTCCACCGCGACGGTCCCCGTCGTGCGTCCGTCCCGTCCAGGAGCGCACGAAGACAGCACCTTGCTCCTCACCAGGTGCACCGCGGCACGGCGCCGGAGGCGTATCGGCCGCCACGGACCGACCGGCACCGGGATCGACGCCCACCCGGCCTGTCGCCCGAGCAGTGAGGTCCGGATCCATCGCAGATTCTGACTGGTGACCCCCCGCACCTTCCACCGCGGCCGTGGCCGCCGCTGCTCGAGCACGGGCGACAACGCAGCGAACCGGACGCACAGTTCGTTCTCGTCCTCCAGACGGTCGACCGGGACGGCCCACGTTGCGAACATCGACTCGGACCGCACCAGATGGGTGCCGTTCAACCAGACGTCCGCCAGAGTCGCGAGCCCGTCGACTTCGAGCAGCCACCCTTCCCGCTCGTCGGACCCGGTCGCAGACGGTCCCGGAACGATGCAACGGAACCACCAGTCCTGCCCGTCCAGGCGCTCGGGTGGCGGCTCGGTCGCCCCCACCGAACGCAGGGCGTCGGCCACCGTCCCGGGAACTGAGGCCGCCATCCACGCCAGCGCGGTGAGATCGAGATCGTCCGGGCCCGAGCGGGACCCGGGTACGGTCGCGGTGCACGACCAGGATGCGCCGGAAAGCAGGTCGGAGCCGTCGACCGATCCGGCCGTGGACTCAGTCGTCATAGTGCCGACCCAGCACGACCATCGCGTCGGCCCACCTGTCGGCCATGCCGTCGAGCACATCGCCCAGATCGACCGAACGACCCCGGACCACCCGCGCCAAGGAGAACTGAAGTGCCTTCGCGCCATTGGCGACGTCCCGGAAGGCGTCCGCCGCGGCCTCGGTGCCGGTTTCGTGGTGGGCGTTCAGCCAGTCCACGAACGTCGCCGCCAACTCGGTGCTCGCCCCGCACTGCCTGCACAGCCCGAATGCGTAGAGGTGGAAGACCTCGAGGTCCTGCTCGGCCAGCCAGGGCAGGTCGTCGACAATCCGGTTGGCCATCCGGGTGACGGGATTATCGGGCGGACGACGTGCCAAGTGATCCCGGGTCGCGGTCACCACCCGGGACACCATTTCGGGATCATCCCGACGAACACGGTCCAGGCGGATCGACTCGACGTAGGGGGGCAGCGCCGCCGGGTCGAAGTGGGCACCGAGACGGAACAGGCCGTCGAAGTCATCGCCGTCGAGTTCGAAGTAGCCGGCGTTATGGAAGTACCCGAGCGATCGAGCGGTGCGGTCGAGTGCCGCCGGCACGATCGTCGTCTTGACGTGCTCGGACCGGTAGGACACCCCCCGGGTGTCGGGCAGGAACCAGGCGTCCCCTTCGACCGTGCACAGCCGGTCGAGCGCCAACTGCTCCTCGACCTGGTCGACGAGCGGCCGCCAGATGTTCAACTCCGTCACTTCGAGCCCGAACAGCATGCGCAGGTCCTCGGGCGGGTACTTGAAGAACGTCCACTGATCCCCCTCGAAGTCGCAGCTGAGGGTGAACGCGGCACCGGCTACCGGATCGAGCCCGAGGGCGTGCAGCACCTCGATCCACACGTCGACATAGCAGTTCGTCTCGGTCCACGTCCGCTCGGAGGCGTGCAGCGGGTGGGGGACGAATCCGGCCGCGGACAGGATGGGGGGGCCGACACTCATCGTCGAGTGCGGTCGGGGTCGGGCGTCCCTAGGGCCACAGGACGAGCCGGACCCCGGTGGGCCAGGCGGTCGGGTCGACGCCGTGACGGTCGAGAAGGGCCAGGGTGATCCGGTCCACACCGAAGCCGAAACACGCGGTGTGGGCGAGTCCGCCGTCGGCGGTGTCGATACCGAACGGCCGGGAGAAGTGATCGAGATGGCAATTGGACGAGGAGATGGCCGTCGGGCGCCCCGAGGCGAACACCGGCGTCACGATCTCGTACTTGAGCTCTTCGATGCGCTGGTTGGAGGCGAGCATCCGGCCGGGCCTACCGAAGAACGGGTCGTTGGCCACCACCGGCTCGACCTCCAGACCGAGGCTTCCCAGGACGTCGAGACCGCGCCCGATCCACTCGTCGCGGTGGGAGCGTGCTCCATCAGGTGTCCCGAGGTAGACATAGTCGTGTTGACGGAATGCCTGCATGCGGAACGGGTCGGTGCTCGGTTCGTGCCGGAAGCAGTACCCGTAGACCTCGACGCGCCGGCCGCCGACGGGCATCCGGCCCGACTGCGTCGGATAGAGCGGGTGACACACGGCCGGGCAGAGCACGATGTCCGTGGTCTCGAGCAGCGCACCCCGATCCTCGCCCGACTCGGCCCGATGGACCAACTCGGCATGCATCCGCTCGTCACCCCGGAACGTGTGGACCGAGCCCATCTGGTCGGGGAACGACTCGAGGTAGCCGTTCTTCTGGAACGTCGACCACGGCATGACCGGCGGGAACCGTACGCTGAATGCGTCCTGGTCGGCGCCGACCCGCAGGACGAGTCGGTCGATGGCCTCGGCGATCGCCTCGTACGTGGCCGAGCGCCCGTAGATTCCGTCGACATCGGTGGCGAGCAGGAGGCCGTCGGTGAGCAGCGCAGCGCGGAAGGCCGCCCATGGCGACCCGGCGTCGCCGGCTCCGGGATCGAGATCGGGGTCCGTCGCCATACCCGTCACTCGCCCCGATGGACCAGGAGCATCTGGGCGTTGTTGGCCGTGATCCGGTCGTTGTTGACCATCAGGGCCGCTCCCATGGCATCGCGCAGGTGGCGACCGAGGCTGTACGGCGAGTCGAGTCGGTATGACGCCAGACCGCAGACGAGCATGCACTCGCGGACGATGTCGACCACCAGGGTGGACGCCGATACCTTGAGTGCGTTCATACCGATGCCGAATCCGATGGACGAGAGACGCTCGACGTCGGTGTCGGCCTCCTCGAATCGGGCGAGCGACGCGCGCACCATATCGATGAATTGCTGGTGCAGGACGACCGTCTCGGCCATGCGCACCGAGGAGGCCGGTGTGGTGCCCGGCTTGCGACGGGCCTCGGCCTGGACGAACCTGCGGGCCAGGTCGACGGCGTCGCTCGCGATCCCGAGCCACACCGAGCTCCACAGGAGATGAGCGACGGGAAGCATGGTCCGGGTCGAGACGTCCCCGTACGGTTCGGTGAGCACGAGTTCGCTGTCCCCGGTCGCCCGAAGGACGAAACCGGTGCTGCACGTGCCGCGGAAGCCGAGGGCGTTCCACTCGCCGACTTGCTCGAGTTCCAGACCGGGAGGTCGGCACAGGACGATCACCTGGTCCGACTCGGGACTGTCGGCGCTACGGCGAGCCGTGACCAGGACCGCGTCAGCGGAGTCCGCGTACGAGATCACCGGGGCCTGCTTCTCCAGCTGAAATCGTCCGTCGGCCACCTCGAGGGCGCAAATGCTCGACCGCACGTCACCGCCGGTCCCGACCTCGGTGGTGGCCGAGGCCAGCAGGTACTGCCGCTCGCTCAACTCGCCGAGGTAGTCGCGCAGTGCGGAAGTGGCGCCATGGCGAACGAGGCAGGCCACCTGGATGTGGTGCATGGCGACGACCATGGCACTAGACGCGCAGCGCCGACCCAGTGCAACAAGGCCCTCGGAGACCTCGCTGAAGGTCGCCCCGCCCCCACCGGATGCTTCCGGCACAAGGGCGGCGAGGAGTCCCTCCGCGCGGAGCGCTCCGATGGCCTCGGACGGGAAGCGTCCCCGCTCGTCCACATCGGCGGCAGCAGGCCCTGCTACCTCGTCAGCGATCGCTGTCATGCGCGCCACGACCGCCCCGGACCGCGTCATCGGGGTGGACGTCGCCGCTCCGGTCGCGTTCACGCTCCGATCACGCTTCCGTCATGTCGGTGACGGCGACCCGAATGGCGCCGATCGACTCGAACGTGGACTTCTTCAGCATCTTCTCCGAGAACTCGAAGTCGAACGCATCCTCGAGGGCCAGCATCACGTTGACACTGGCGTGTGAGGTCATCCCGGCGCCAAACAGATCGGTGTCGTCCGTGAGCGTCTCGACCGACACCGCCAGGCGGGCATGGTCGGTCAGCACCTGCCGGATCGTCCCGTCTACCGTTGCATCAACCGTCATGGCTCTCCTCCGACTCGTGGGGTACACCAACCGACGACCACCGCAGCTGCGAGGCTCGCCTCGTGGGACAGGCTCACCGCCAGTCCGTCGATCCCAGCTTCTGCAGCGAGATCCGCAGCCGATCCGGACAAGTGGATCTCACACCATCCTCCGGTCATCCGACGGAGTTCGATACTACGCCACGCCGGGCGCGCACCGACAGGTCTGAGGACCTTCAGCGCCGCCTCCTTGGCCGCGAACCGTGCAGCCAGGGAGTCCATCGCGTAGGTTCCGGACATACCGGACCGCGCCGGGCGTCGGCAACATTCGATCTCGTGATCCGTGTAGACACGCGCCACGTAGCGGTCGCCGAAGCGCTGTACGGAGGCGGCCACCTCGGCTACGTCGACGAGGTCGAGTCCCACCCGCATCTCGGTTCGCTCCGCCGTGGTCATGCGGTGCGCACGCCTCGGCGCCCGGCGATACGAGAGCTGGCGAGGGAGGCGTACAGGTCGCGGTAGCGCTCGGCCACGACCGGCCACGCGAACTCCTCCACCCGAGATCGCCCGGCGGTGGCGACCGAGTGGCGCAACGTGTCGTCGTTCAGGACCCGACCGAGGACCCGGGCCACCTCCGCCGTGTCGAACGGGTCGACCAGGAGCCCGTCCACGCCGTCGCGGATGAACTCGGGGGGTCCACCGCGTCGGGTCGCCACCACCGCGGTGCCGGCCCGCCAGCCCTCCAGGACAACGATCCCGAACGGCTCGAGGCGGCTCGGCATCACGAAGACCTCGGCACGCGACATGGCCTCGGCGACCTGCTCGCGAGAGAGCCGCCCCACGAAGTGGACCCGGTCGCCGATCCCCGACTGCTCGGCTTGTGCTTCGAGGCCCTCGCTCGCGGCGCCGCTCCCACCGATCACCAGGTCCGCCGTGCGCTCTGTCGGCTCCATGGCGGCGTAGCCGGACAGGAGGAGATCGAACCCCTTTTTGCTGACCACCCGCCCGAGCGCCAGTACGAACGGGGTGCCGTCCAACCGGTCGATCAGGCGATCGAGGGCTTCGGATCCCACCGGTCCGCCGACCGGGACGGCGTCGTCGAGCGCCACGCCGTTGGGGATGACGAGACCTCGTCCCGGGGGGAGGCCGAAGCGGTGTACGGCGTCATCCAGGGTGAACCGGGAGCACGCGGTCACCGCCGCGGCCGTCCGCAGGCCGGCCCGGAGCGCCACCCGCATCGATTGGGAGACCTCGAAGAGGTCGGCGTCGTCCATCATGGTCTCCCCCTGGAGTGTGACCACGAGTGGCACGCCCGCCGTCCAGGACAACGCGGTGGCGTAGGCGCCGTTCGGCCCGAAGCACTGCACGTGCAACACATCCGGACGGAACGACGCCACCGCCCGGTGGAGCGCGCGCATCGTGCGCGGACCATTGACCGCCGCGTAGGCGGCCACCGACCAGTTGGTCGCCGGTAACGGCAGCGGAAACCGGCGCACGACCAGGCCGTCCTGGATCTCCACCGTCTCGGTAGCGTGGTCGTCCGGGTGGCCCGTCCACACCTCCACCTCGTCGCCGGCGGCGACCAGCGCCAGGGCCAGGTGCCGGGTGAGCTCCTCGACCCCGCCGACCGAAGGGGGATAGGCGCTCGGCAGGAGCGCGACCCGGGTCATCCTCGGCTCCCGGTGTCGGTGCGGGTCGGCCCTGTCCGTCGGGCAGGAGCAGGAGCCACCACGGGTCCTGCCGGAACGCGGTCTCGGCTCGGGGTGAGCGTGGCGGGGGTCGTCGTCATCGGTACGGGCGTCCGGCTTTCGGTTCGGTGGGCGAGGTCACGACGGCAGGGTCGCGCTGGTCGAGTCTACGGAACGCGGGGGTCGAGCCAGGGGGCGATGGCTGCGAGGACGGCCCCCGTCGGCGCCGGCGCGAGCGAGCTCCAGTTCCCCACTCCCGGCGACCACCGGTCGGAGAAGGCGGCCGCGTACCAGCCGGACAGGTAGCCCTGCTCGGCGCAGTCACATTGGGGGGCCCAGCTGGCGGGGTGGATGCCGAGTATCGACTCGATGACGTCGTGCCCTCCGGCGGGCTCGACGTACCCTGCATCGACCTCGTGGCCGATCTCGAACGCGGTGATGGCGGCCAGACGCTCCACCGACTCGCCCGGGTAGACGTACAGCGTCGAGGTGCCGCCGGGGCTCCCCCAGGTGAAGTTCGTGTTGCCGTAGAAGCCGGGTGACGGAGCGTCGCTGATCGGTTGGAATTCGATCGAGTACCCCGGCAGCTGCTGCCACGGGTACTGGACCAGGGCGAGCGCGGCCGCACCCATGGACTCCGGGGTTCCGGGTGCCGATGCCGCCGTGGCGTCCGTCGTGGCCAGCCCCGGACCCGTTGCCGGAGCCGGAGTCGATACCGGAGCCGGGGCCGGGGCCGGGGCCGGGGCCGGAGCGACCACGGGCACCGCGGCCGGGACGGTCACGGTGGGGGCCGTGGTGGCCGTGGACGGCGGGGTCTCCGGGGCGTGGGTCGTAACGATCGGGGCCGATGCCGCCGCCGGGGACGTGGTGATCGGGATCGACGTGATCGGGACCGACGCGGCCGCCGGGGTGTGCTGCGCTCGCCCACCACTCGTCACCAACAGGATTGCGCCGAGCAGCGTCGCGACGAGGGTGAGCGTCAGCAGCAGTTCCAGGCGGAGGAGCCGACGCCTGGCGGTCCAGGTCGCCCGGGCGAGCAGGGCCCTCGTGGACTCGCGTCGCCGGTCGCCGCCGATGTAGGTCTCGGTGAGCACCAGTCGGGGATCGTCGAGGACGTCGACACCGGCGAGCGGCCCGGCGAGCGGCCCGATGGCCGTCCGCGGGGTGACCGTGCCGGTCTGACCGGTGGTGTCGGCAGGAGCGGCGGTGTCGGCGACACCGTCCAGCGAACGCCACACGGCGAAGGGGTCGACGTGTCGCTCGGCGACGACGAGGCCGCCCTCGACATCGCCGGTCGAGCTTCCGCTGGGCTCCGTTCCCATGCCGGTTGATCGGCACGTCGGCGTGCCAACTGAAGGCCACGGGAACCGGCTCCCTGTGGTCCACCGGGCGACCGACCCACCCGGTACGTGACCTGCCAGGCGTCAGATGCCGGCGGGAGCGGCCCGGGGCCGGACCGCACGGTGCAGGGCCGTCCGCACCGCGGAGCGAGGCCCGGCGGCAGCGTTGACGCCCTCGTGCCCGTCCGCCGTTGGCCGTAGGGGACCCGTTTCGGTCGCCGGCGTCCGTCCGCGACATCGCCTCACGGCCGGGGTCGGCTCCGACCCGAAGCGACGGTCACAGCATCAGTCCGAGCGACCGGTAGACGTCCGCAGTGTCCCGTGCCGTCTTGTCCCAGGACAGCGCGGCTACGGCCCGCAGGCCCCGATCGGCGAGCGCCCGACGCCGGTCGTCGTCGTCGAGCAGTGCACGGAGCACCTCGGTGAGGCCGTCGACATCACCAGGGGTGAAGGTGGCGGCCCCCTCCCCCGCCACTTCGTCGACGGCGGGAACGGGCGTCGACACCACTGCCGCTCCGCACGCCATCGCCTCGACCGGCGGGAGGCCGAACCCCTCGTAGCGCGAGGCGTAGCCGACCAGGGTGGCGGCACCGTAGAGGGCGGGCAGATCGCCGGTGGGCACATGCCCGATCTGGACGACGGTCTCCGGCGCCCGGCTGGCCCACAGGCTGTGCCCGGTCAGCACCAGGGGAACGCCCACCCGCCGACAGGCGTCGGCAAGTGTCGGGAGGTCCTTGCGCGGTTCGATGTTGCCGACGTGCAGCACGAAACGATCGGGCAGCTCGTAGACGTGGCGGACCCTTCCGACCTCGTCCTCCGTCGCGGGAACCATGCCGGGGCCGGGCGCCTCGTGCACGACGACGGCATCGCGCCCGCACAGCACCCGCACCCGCTCCGCCGTGAATTCGGAGACGGCCACCACGACGTCGGCACGTCGCACCGCCGCCCGGGCGACGACCCGCTCACCCAGCACTCGGTACCGTGGGAAGGCCCAGGGGACATCGAAGATGGCCATGTCGTGCACCGTCGCCACCCGGAGGCCGCCGGATCGCAGGGGCAGGTCCACGTCGAGGCCATGGACCAGCTCGGCGGGACCGAAGCCGCGAGCACCGGCCACCGCCCGACGGATTCCGTGGGACTCCGCCAGGACGAGCGGGGCCACTCCGTCCGGTAGCTCGTCACGGCCCGTGGGACGCACCGCGGCCACCAGCTCGGCGTCCACGACGGGCACCAGGGCGGCCAGCAACTCGCGTATGTACGTGCTGACGCCTCCACCCCGCGCGTCGAGGGGCAGGGCGTTGAAGACGATCCGGGGGCCCGCCCTCACCGCGGGCGCCGACGGGTGGTGCTCACGCGTCGTCGCCGGGACGGACGGGACCGGAGGGCATCCGGGCCGGCCGGGGGCCGTCGGCGCCACCGTCACCGTCCGCACGATCGGGCGCGGGCCGGGCACGGGACGGTCGCCCTGGAGCGTGCGGGACCCCGAGCAGGTCCGGGACGCGTTCGGCCCGGGGATCAGCGTCGGACATGCCGAGCGAGATCCCGGCGATGATGAACGGAGCGATCGACAGGGCTCCGATCCAGAAGATGTCGAACAGGCCGTCGACGTAGTGGGCGAGCAGGACCACGAGGCCGAGCATTCCGTAGACACGGGGCAGTCCGGCCATGGCCTGCATGGTGACGACGACGAGGAGGACGAAGGCGAGGGAGCCGACCACACCGGTGGAGGCGAGGTTATCGACCAGGGAGTTGGGCGGTGCGGTCACCGTGAGGTACTGCGGCAGGTTGTAGAAGCGGAGCCCCAGGCCGAGCCACGGGCTCTGGTGCCACACGTGGATGGCCGCGTCGAACTGGCCGAGGCGAATGGCGACCGAGTTGAACTGGGGATTGTTGCGGAAGGCGAGTGAGAAGCTCTCGTAGACCAAGGCGAGCGTGGGCACCGCGATGAAGATCACCAGCTTCCACCGGCCCCGGACCTCGGAATTGAGCAGTGCGGCCAGCCCGATGGCGAGGACCATCAGAATCGCCGCCTGGCGCGATTGCGAGGCGAGGAGGCCGAGGAGGCACAGCCCCTCGATGATCAGTGCCTCTCTCCTTCGGATGTGGGCCCACCGCGGGTTCAACTGGGCGACCACCACCGCCACCCACATGACGGCGCCGATGGTGTTCTTCTGGTAGACGCCCCACTGGGCCGGCTGGAAGTGGAGGGCCACCGCGTGCTCGATGGTGAAGAGGGCGAGGATGGCCGAGCCCCACAGGAAGAGCCGGAAGGCCTGTCGGGCGCGGCCGTGGGTCGCGATCACCCAGCCCACCAGCGTGCTCCCGCCCACGTACGACAGGCGGTGGAACCACTCGATGATGTCGCCCTTGAACGGATGGGCCACCACGACGAGGAGCAGGACGGCCTGGTACCAGACGACCCCCCGCAGGAACCGCTTGAGATGGAGCGCCGTCCGCCACTCGATGTGGAAGAGGCACACGATCGCTCCCACGAACACCAGGACGTCGGCCACGCTCAGGTTGGTGCCCGACCCGCCGACCCGCTGGATCAGGATGGAGCCCGGCAGCACGACGACCGCGACGACGATCGGGTCGGCGACGAAGATACCGAAGGCGAAGACGACGAAGGCGACGCCGACGCCGACAGTCAGATTCACGCCGACCGAGACGCCCGCGGCGGCGGCGACCAGCCCGACGGCGCCCCATGCCAGCACCGGGCCGACCAGCCGCAGCTGATGGGGGCTCCCGTCCCGTCGAGGGAATCGTTGCCGCAGCGAGGCGCGGCTCATCGTGGCGGCGGGGTCGTTGTCATGGGGCCTCGGGGTGCCTCGGGGTGCCTCACAGGGGGTGCCCGGACAACTGTAGCGTCCGGGTGGGTTTCCCAGGGAACCCACCCGGGCCGAGAGCGGCCGGCACCGGAGGGGGGCACGATCCCAACGCAGGTTCCGATCCGTCCGCAGAGCAAGATCTCAAGGTGCCCGGCGCGAGTGACGACGTAACGGGTTACCCGGGCGACCGTCCCGGGGGACCGGCCGCCAGACTCGGTGGGCGGGTGACGACACCAGGACGACGACACGTGTGGACGACAGCCGGACAGCGGGATGATGCGGACCACAAGGACGATGCGGACCACATGACGGGGGCGGTGCCCGCGGCCGTTACGCCCCGCAGCGTGCCCGCTCAGGTCTGTCGGCGCCCGTTTGCCCTGGAGGCGGAAGGTCGCCCCGTCAGGTCCGCCACCCGCCGCGGCCGACGGGTACCACCCACCGTGGGCCGGCGCCCGTATCCTGGTCCCTGCCCCCTTCCGCTGAAAGCGAGTTCCCGGTGACGTTCCAACAGATGCTCCAGACGCTGTGGGCCCGGAAGTGGACCATCGTCGTCAGCGTCGTGGTCGCCGTGGTCGCCGCCCTGGCCTACACCAAGGTGTCGTCGCCGACCTACCAGTCGAGCGCCGTCGTCCTGGTCGGCAGCCCTTCGCAGACCGGTGCCGGCACCACCTCGGCGTTCACGTTGCCCGACCCCGTCCAGGAACTGTCGAGCACGGGCGTCCAGCTCGCAGCGGCCAAGGAAGTCGGCGGCACCACCCCCGCGTCGCTGACCGGTCACGTGACCGGTACGGTCGACCCGACGACCGGGACCCTCACCATCACCGGATCCGGATCGACCCCGCAGGTGGCACAGGTGGTCACCAAGGCCTACGCCGACGCCTTCGTCAACCAGATCCAGGCGCTCGCCCAGGCGCAGATCGACAAGTACACCGTCGCCATCGCGGGGATCGACGCCAAGATCGCCGGGCTCCAGGCCCAAGAGCCCGCCACCGGAACCAACGCGCTCCTCACCGCACAGATCGCCGCACTGACGGGGACCTCGAGCACCTTGCAGGCGGCGCAGTCCAACGTGCAGATCGGCATGCCCTACGCCCAGGTGCAGGTGGCGGCGGGACCGGGGGCACCGACCGGCCTGAGCAGGTCCAAGGTGGGGGCGCTCGGGCTGCTGGCCGGATTGCTGGTCGGGAGCGGGATAGCCCTCGTCCGAGAGCAGTTCGACGACCGGGTCCGGATCAGCCCCGACATCGAGTCGGTCATCGAAGGCCCGGTCCTCGGCGAACTGCCGCAGGACCCCGAGGTGAAGCGGGGCGACATCTCCATCGCACTGGTTCAGGCCCCGCAGTCCTCACTGGCCGAGGCCGTGCGGGACCTCCGCACCAGCCTGCGGGTGCTCCTCATCGAACAGCAGAGCCCGATCCTGGTGGTGACGAGCCCCGAATCCGGGGACGGCAAGACGTTCGTGACCGCCAACCTCGCGGTGTCGTGGGCCCTCACCGGCAGCCGCGTGATCGTGGTCTCCGCCGATTTCCGCCGCCCCCGGCTCGAGGAGGTCTTCGGCATCGATGCGGCCGACCGTCCCGGGCTCTCCGACCTGATCAAGGCCAACTGGAAGCAGGCCGAACCAGAGGATGACGAGTTCGAGATCGGACAGGGCGAAGGCCCCGGCAAGGCCCGCCTCGAGCGCCAGGACGCGGAGCGGGGACGCCACGGAGACGTACTCGGCGAGACTGCGGTGAGTACCCACCTCCTCGAGACCGGGATCGACGGGCTCCAGCTCCTGCCGGTCGGCGTCCACCTCGACAACCCGGCTGAGTTGTTCGACAGTCCGGGCATGCAGCCGGTCCTCGACCAGCTCCACCTCCTGGCCGACATCATCCTCCTCGACACCCCACCCGTGCTGGCCGCTCCGGACACGGCGATCCTCGGGAGCCTCACCCACGGGGCCATCGTGGTCGCCTCGGAAGGGAAGACCGACCGGAGCGATCTCGAGCGGACGGCCAATCGGCTGGAGTCGACCGGCTGCACGGTGCTCGGACTCGTCCTGAACCACGTGCGCCACTCCGTTTCGGACGGCTACCAGTCCTACGCCTACAAGCAGCGATGAGCCGGGCCGGGACGACACCCGGCCCCGGTGTGTCCGCACCCTCCCGAGGGGACGTCCGGAG